>JBJKSV010000447.1:0-7114 GCA_046703605.1 Limisphaerales bacterium | reverse complement strand
TCCCAACAATGGAGAGTACCCATCATGGAGGACACGATTCTTCACGTTGAAGACAGCCCGGACGATGCCGTGCTGACAGAGATGGCGTTTCGCCGCGCAGGGGCGCAGGCGGGGATTCGGCTCGCGGCCGATGGGCGCCAGGCGATCGATTGGCTTCAGGGTCTTGACCCGAATGCCGCGCTGGCGTGCGTCCTGTTGGACATCAAGCTGCCCGGGATGTCGGGGCTCGAGGTCCTGGGCTGGATTCGCTCCCAGGCGCGCTTTAAACGGTTGCCGGTCGTCATGCTGACCTCCTCGCTTCTGCCAGACGACATTAATGCTGCATACGACCTGGGGGCTAATTCCTATTTGGTTAAGCCGCCCGACCTGGATTCACTGGTGGCGCTGGCCAGGCTTGTCGATCTGTATTGGCTTCGAGCCAACACCCGGCCTCTGCCGGCGACGGAAGGTTCGGCCATGGCGGTAATCTGAATGGCTGGGGTTAGGGCGTGGACAAGGTAAAACTGCCGGAGACGGGCCGGCTCGGATTGGGCGGGGCGGGATAGGCGGTGCCGGAGAAGAATCCCGCGCTTTCGCTGTCGAAGTTCAGCCACAGTGTCATGGGGATGACGTTTGAATAATAGATAGGCCAGAGTGCGCCCCGATACGGTTCCTGGCTCCAGGTGTAACTGGTGACGGTGCCTGGGGTCCCGGCGAAGGCAAAAGTGCCGCCGCCATTGGCGTCGAACTTTATTTTGAGGGTACCGCCACCGCTCAGGTTGAGGGTGAGGGTGCGGTTGAAGAGGGTCTTGGGAGCGAGGGTTGAGGAGGGGTACTGAATCTGCGCAAAGGAGAAGAACTGACGCGGAACATCGTTGGAGATGGAGACCGAATTGGTGGAGGGAGATGTCACCTCAAAGCCGAGACTCTGGGGGGACCAGTTAGTGAGATTGGTCGAGATGTAAAGACGATTCTCAGAGAACTGCCGGTTCGCGAAGGAGAGATTGGCGGCGGCGTGGGTCAGGGCAATGTGCAGCGGCAGGTTGGTGACCACGGGCAGGCCCTGGGCGTTGATGTCGAAGGCCTGGGCGGCAGCCCCGACTCGCCGGATCTGCACATTCTGGATGACGACATTGGTGAGGGGCCGGTCGGAGGTGTCCGTAGGGACGGCGCTAATGGAAACGACGACGTTGGAACCGCTGACCACGTGTCCGAAGATGGTGTAGCCGTTATCCAGAGAGGGCTGGCTTGAGACGGTGATGAAGAACTGCGAGCCATTCGAGTTCGTGCCCGAGTTGGCCATGGCTAAGACCATGGGGTGGTTGAACTTAAGCGAAGGCGTGATCTCGTCTTGGAACGCGTAGCCGGGGCCGTCGGTGCCCTGGCCATTGGGAGACCCGGCCTGGATGACGAAGCCGGCAATCACGCGGTGAAAGATCAAGCCGTTGTAAAAGGGGTCCATTCGTGCCCGGCCAGTCTTCAAGTCCAGCCAGGCCCGGGCGCCGGTGGCCAAGCCGATGAAATTGGCGGCGGCCTTGGGCGCATTGGTATAGTCGAGTTGGCAGGTGAAGCCGCCTATGCTGGTGGTGAAATCCGCGTAGATGCCATTCGTCTGGGCCGCGGCATGAAAGGCAGCGCCGGCCATTAACCCGAGTATTTCACACGCGAGCAGGGCGCGCAGGGCTCCGCGCGCCGCAATACCGCAGAATGTTGCGATCGTGCGGACGGCGCCGCGCGGGGCACTGCGCGCCCTGCCTACAGAGGGTTGTGGCGCTGGTGTGAAGACATTTGGGCAACTGCTTTGCGCGCGCATATCAGAGTTGCCTCCAGGATGGCTATCCCTCACGAAAAAGCAATAAGAGTCGCAAAAGAGCTAAACCTCGCTTGACAGGGCCCCCCTTCGCATGGAGAGTGCAGTCCTAATCGTATAAATAGGATGAATATTGGTTATGGTTGCAGTTGGGCAAGACACGCGCTCACCTCTTCATTAAGTGCCGCTCTCATTGCGGTTTCCTTCACCTGCCGGGCCCTGACAATTCTATCGGGCCCTTCGTTCACCCCATCGACCAATGCCCCGCTGGCCGGGGTCTTGCGGTTGACCACGGACACCCTTTCAAGGGTTAGCGTTTCCGTCACCGACGGAAAGGACAGTTGGACGCGCAACTTCTACGACTATGGGACAAAACATTCGGTGCCGCTCCTGGGATTCAAGCCTGATCGGACCAACCACATCACGGTGACAGTCTATGGCCCACACCGGCACACTCTTACAGTGCCTCAGCCGCTCGTATTCATCACCGCCCCGCTGCCGGCTGACTTTCCCAACATGCATGTGCTGGTCGATGCTCCAGAAAAAATGGAGCCAGGTTACATTCTGTTCAATGTCGCCATGGGCAATCAGAAGTATTGGTATGTCACCATCGTGGATAATACTGGCCAGGTGGTTTGGTACGACGCGGCCCCTTCAACGGCGGACGTACGGCAAATGGACAATGGCGACTTGTTTATGCCCTGGACCACTAACTTTTACGAGATCGACATGCTCGGGAACATTGTTAAAAGCTGGGTCGTTCCAACCCAGCTCCCCATCGACCTCCATGACGGCGTGCCAACCGACCACGGCACCATCCTCTACCTGAGCGATCAATTGGAAACGGTAACAAATTTCCCCACCAGTGCCACCAACGCCGATGCGCCTCGCACAACCGCTAAGGCCCTTTACCAGAAAGTGGTCGAAATCTCGCAGACAAACGCCGCGGTCCTGAATACCTGGTCACCGATTGACATGCTGGACCCCACGCGCATCAGCTACCTTTTCGACCCATGGGAAGGCGGCTGGGATGTGGAACATTCCAACGCCATCCGTGAGGACCCGAGCGACAACTCGCTCATCATTTCCATGCGCCATCAAAATGCCGTTATCAAGTTCACACGCACAGGTCAACTGAAGTGGATTTTGGGTCCGCATGAGAACTGGGGGCCTGCCTGGCAGCCCTACCTGCTGCAGCCGGTTGGGACCAACTTTTTCGAGTGGCAGTATGGCCAGCATTCGCCAATTCTCACGCCAGAGGGCACCCTGATGATGTATGATGACGGCAACTACCGGGCCAGCCCGTTCGACCCGCCGGTAGCCGACTCAAACAACTGGAGCCGCGCGGTTGAATACAAGATCAACGAGCTGACGATGCAGGTGTCCCAGGTTTGGGAATACGGACGGACTAATGGCGACCGGCTCTACACCGGATACGAGGGCAGCGCGTATCCCGAGCCAAAAACGGGGAACGTGCTGATCGGGTTTCCGTCCGTCTCCTACGAAAACGGGGTGCCTCCCAGCCCGGATGGGCCGCGAGCGGTCTCGGCGCGCATCAAGGAGGTCACTCATGACTCGGCGCCCCAGGTCCTCTTTGACCTGGCGATCACGATGTACGACAAAACAAATTCTCCCTACAATAATTGCACGATTTATCGCGCCCGCCGCATTGTGGACCTTTACCCGCACCTCGCCGTACCGGTGAGCGATCTCGTCGTCAATGACCCGAATGGAACGCCGACTCTGGGATTCTCCGCCGATGATGCGTTGTCTTACTCCGTCCAAGCCTCGACCAATCTGGTGGATTGGGAGACAGTGGGCGCACCGATCGAGGATCCGCCTGGAACTGGAGATTATAGTTTTGAGGACGACAAGTCTTCGGGGCTGCAGGCGCGCTATTACCGCGTGGTCACGGGGGCGCCACCAACCAACCCGCCCTACTGAGCGGCGTCCGTGCTGTCGATGTCTTGTCGGCGCGTGCTCATGCAGTGATCGGCCCCGTGCCTCCCTGGAGCCGGAGGACCAACTGATAGAGTTCTTTGGCCAGCGCTACGATCTCGCTGAACGACGACGGTTTGAGCAGGAACCCGGTCGCGCCCAGTCCGAGTGATTCCTGGCGCCGGACTGGCGAAGGGTGCCCCGTGAAAATCACGACCGGCAGATCTTTTAGGGCGGGGGTGGTCCTGACAAACTTGAGGACTTCCAGACCACTAGACCCAGGCAGCACGATATCGAGCAGGACAAGGTCCGGCCAGCAGACCGGTACTCGGCGGCTCTGCTCGACGAGGCTGGTCAGGTAGGAGATACCCTTTTCGGACGAATCGGCAACATGCCAATTGAAAGGAACCTGCGCCTTGCGACAGGCAGCTTGAAAGAGCACTTGATCATCGGTGCTGTCGTTGACGTGCAGAACACGCAAAAAGGGTCCCGACGGAGGCACGGGAATTCCCAGCCCCGGAGAGGGCGATGGCGCGTTTGAATATGATTCCTGAACCATACCTTTGACCATTTCCAACAAAACACCCGATGTTCAATGGGCTGAAACCCTATTCAGTCGTGGCGATAGGCTCCGAGCGCCGGGGCATCCGGATTGACCTCGGGCCCAAAGTAGCGCAGGCAGACCAGGGGCTCGGTCTGGCTGGTGTTTTCGAATAAGACGCCCGCCAAGGCTCCGTCCTCGGTGCAAAAGTACTCGTCTTCAGTAATCTCGGTGAAGCGAATGAGCTTTGGAGAAGAGAGGGGGAGCCGATTGATTCTGCCTGAGCCTTGGACACAGATGAGGCTGAAGGCGCCTTTATCGCTAATGACGCACCTTGCACCGGGTGCCACTGTTAGTTCTTTGGCACTGAATAGTTGCTGGCCACCAATCTTGCCATAAACGATCCAGCGGTCAAGGTGGCCATCGGCCTGGGTATCGGCGACTGGGACCGGCTCGAGATAATGGTTGTCCTTGAAGTTTGGGTCGAGATTGGCCTTCCAATCGATTTGGTTAACGATAAAGTCCAGGTCCTTGTGCTTGTTCTTGGGCATATCTTTAACCAGCAGTGACCATGGCACGTAGCGCCCTTCCACCATGCTTTGGTACATTCCGAAGACATCACTGCCCCACTGCGGCTCATAAGTGCAGAGACTGCCCGGGGCGTGGAGGATGCATGGGCCGACAAGCCAACCGGTGCCCGGCTTGAGACGATATGCCTTGGAGAGATCCAGGATGCCGTTGTCTCCTTTGTTCCAGTCCGCGATGCATTTGCGGACCTGAGCCTTTGTTGTGCCCGGTTCCAGGCCGAAGAAGGTGTAGGGAAAGTTGTTGCCGACGTTGTTGTGCTGAGGAGGAAAATAATAGGACTCGGGCTTCCCTTCCTGGCCGACAAGCCTGGCCTGCTTTGCGTTCTGATGCATGTGAAGAGGAATAGGGCCCATGTTGTCGAAGAACTTTGAATAGACGGGCCAACGCCCGTACTTCTTCCAGATGGCTTTGCCCACGATCGTGGCGCCGCAGTCTTCGACGGCCTTGCGGAGCGTCAGGCGCTGCCGCCCGACCAGGCAATAACTCAGGCCCTCATCGGGAACGCGTCCCTCGTTGGCGGCCTCAGTGGTCGAGCCAAACCAGCGCTCGTCGATCCCTCCGCGGTCGGCGCCGTAGGCGTAGGTGTCGTCGGGATGGAGCTTGAGCCGCAAGCCGGGTTGAAGGAAGGAGCGGGGAACCCAGTTCGGGGCCAGACGCAGCAGGCCACCAGTCCGGCTGAGTTCGGCTTCAACGGTGGACTTGGTGTTGCCCTTGAGTGTCTTGTAGGAGGTGATCGTGTTCATAGGGATGGTGAGTTGAGGTCTAGAAACGGTAACTGACTGAGAAGACATGGAGATTGAGGCCGGGATTGCTGGATGCCAGGCTGGCGTTGGACATGTGCTGAAAGCGGTAGCCAACGCGCCAGTGTTCGGCGATGTTCAAGCCGATGCCGATGTGGCTGGTGAACTGGAACGGGATACCGAAGTCTTTGTGCGCGAATTCGGAGCGGGTGAGCACGGTTGGGCTGGAGCCTCCTTCCAGAAAGAGGGGAAAGCCCTTATAACTGAGTACCAGCAAGGGCCCAGCGGTGGCAATTGCCGCGTGGCGGCTGCTGTCGCTTATCCAGCCCAGAGAGGCGTCCAGACCGGTTTGAACCCGCCAATGCGGTCCAAACTCCCAAGCCCAGGGCAGGTTCCAATCCGCGAAGGCCTCCGCCTGATGAAATTCCAGGTTGTGATTGGCTTCGAATCCCAATCTTGCTCCCGCCGATTCCAGCGCCAGGCCCTGGGCGTGGGACGAGGCTGTGGACGCGAGAAGACACGCCGCAAGGCAATAACAGAGCTTACATGGAACGGTCATGGCGGCGGGGACTATGCCATTGCCGTGGGCGAGAGGCAAGCGTGGTTGAGTACCGCAAGGCGCCGCCCGAAGCCCCGAAATTGGTGAATAATTTTTTTCTTGTAAATCATTCCACAGTGTGGCAAAGTCAGGAAAATTTCATGGTGGAATGAGGGGAACGACCCCAGGTGTTTGTCGGTCTTGAGTTTAGGGTGTGGTCACGCGCGGCTGCGACGTGATGATTTTGCAATTTCAAGTTATAGGAGTGTCGGCTGCCCAAGTTACAACGAGGTTGGCAGCCGGACTGTTTGGGCTAGAGCAGAAGGCGTAATGAGAGCGAGCAGGTCGCGGGATGAAACTGGAGCTTGCCGGGGGAGGCAAAGAGTTGTCGGGGATTTTCACGACGGCTCTCCGTAATGTTTGGGGCTTGCGGAGCGAGCGGCTTGGGCGGAGGGTTCATCCCCTGCCAACGTGACCATGGCTTGCTGAGCAGCGTTCTGTGGCCAAGGCAAGAGGGGGCTCACCACCGAGATGGATTTGAGCAGGGAGAGAAAAAGGGACAAGGGGGGTAAATATGCACGTGCGGAGCTTTGTACTGAAACTGTTGGCCTCATTCTGAGGCTAAATTCTACTTTGTTTTGGCGGATCTCTCATGGCCTCCTTTAGACGCGTATGGCATCTATATCAAGACAAACGAATCAGGTTCCTGCGCCGCGCGGTGCCAGGCAAAACGCCACGCCGCCTCCAGGATCAGATTCCCCAGGACTCAACGTGGGGGATCTTTATCACGTCATTTTTCGGCACAAATGGAAGATATTTTTCATTTGGTTGCTTGGGCTGGGCGGCGCGGCGGTTCTCTACTTCAGAACGCCGATGGAGTACCAGTCGATGGCGAAGTTGCTGGTTCGTTACGTGCTGGACAGCAAGGCCATTGCGCCCGTGATGGAGAATAACGTGGAGATGACCAGTCCATCCCGGAA
>JBJKSV010000446.1:0-12730 GCA_046703605.1 Limisphaerales bacterium | reverse complement strand
CGCCAGGACGACGACGCCGAGAACTCGCGCGATCACGTGTCCGCTTTGGCGCGCGCGGGGCGGCAAAAAAAGAAAGCAAGTGCAAGTCTGCATGGCTTCGATTCTGGGACTACCCTGCGCCGGCTGTCAAGTTTCAACCCTGTGCCGCTGGACGGTGCCTTAAAACATTGAATTGAGTCTATCAGCGAGCCCGGGACGCGAGCGTCGCGCGGAACCAGAGCTGGGTGACGGAGTGGGAAGGGCTGAAGTTTCTTTGCCTGAACCTGGCGGGGGGGTTCAACTCGAACATGTTCGCGGCGGTGGAATTGATGCCTTGCATTCGGCCGCGCCCGCCGCGACCGGATGAGCCGTATTCTGGTCCCGTGACGCTCTCTTCCTCAAAGCCAAAGAGGATTGACATGCGGCGCTCTTCTCTCAGATTAGCGTTTATCAGCGCAGATTAGCGTTCCCACGCCTGCCCGGTGATTCTCAGCTTCGCGTGCGCTGAAACCAAGCGGATTTTCCGGGCGGAACTGGCCCGGCGCTTCCCGCCCGCGATCCAGCGCGGCGCGAGGCGAAAATTGCTGCTCTTGCACGCCGCCACAGACCTGCGGCAGATGGCGGTCCCTCCGGGCAACCGCCTCCAAGCCTTGAAGGGCGAGCGCAAGGGCCAGCACAGCATCCGGGTCAACGACCTGTGGCGGATCTGCTTCGGCTGGAGGGAAGGAAACGCCTATGACGTTGGAATCACGGATTATCACTGAGTATGAAAAGCCGACTGTTAAGCAACATCACCCCAGGCGAAATCTTGCTCGAAGAATTCCTCAAGCCGATGGGCATTACCCAGTACCGCTTGGCCAAAGACATCGCCGTTCCACCACGCCGGATAAACGAGATCGTCAAAGGCCAGCGCGCCCTCACCGCCGGCACGGCGCTGCGGCTCGCCCGCTACTTCGGAATGTCGCCCGAATTCTGGCTCAATCTACAATCCCATTACGACCGGGAGCTGGAGCAGCAACGCTTGGGTGCAAGGCTTGACAAGGAAGTCAAGGTGCTGGCCACCGTGTGAAGTCTTGATGACACAGCCCCCAAGCCAAGAGATCGAAAGTACAACCAGTCTGCTCTGATGCGGCGCTGAGACACGAGAAGGAGACCGTTCCTCGGCTCCCGTGTCATCACTCCAGCGAATGCATGGAGCAGGCAGTAAGTGCGAAGCAACGCCTCCGGTTTTGAACGGGCGCGCCAATCGCAGATCATTCCAGCGACTACAAGTCTCGTTGTTACCTTTTCGGAGCCGGTGACGATTCTCTTTGTGGAATGAACGGAACAGACTTATTGGTTCAGTACAGAGAGACGCGGGCGGAGCGGTTGGTGCTCGAAGGGGCTCGCGCGCCTGGGGTGGGGCGAAGCCGGCTTGAAGACCCGTCGCAAGGGTGAGCCGCGGAAGGTGGAATGAGCCTGGGAATTGCGCTCGGGGACAACGATGCCGCTGGGGTGGATTGCAGCGCGCTTGCAAATGGGCGCCCGAGGACATCTGGCATGGTTGCTCCAGCAACGCGGGAAGATCTGATTGGGCGCACCCGCAGACCGGTGCGTGCTTGAAATATGACAATCTCATTAGCGGACCCCTTTACCGGTTTCTCCCGAATTTGTAACCCCTTTGTAACCCCTAAAATCTCTCTAAGTCCCTGACTATCAACATTTGTTACGTTGTAACCTTTCCAGAGGGGTACATATACTCTCCCCCCCTCCCCCCGGTCGGGCCTCGGCCCCGGATGCCCCACGTTGGATGTTGGATGCTCGGTGCATCATCCACCATCCCCCCATCCATCATCCCCCCGCCGCTCTCATCCCGGAAACCCATGGTAAGCCATAGTAACCTATAGTCGGCAATCGTCACCAATAGTCACTCGGTTCGCTCGGATCTCTGGGCCCCCTTCTCCTCCCTCCCTCCCGCAAAATGTAGGCTACTGAAACTTGCGGAAACTCAGTGAAACCTGCGGAAGTTTCAGCCGCGCCCCCATTCCTTGCTTTTCCTCTCAAAGAGGCTCGCCCATTAGCCGCGTGCGCTCTCGCGCACGGCCTTGAACATCGCCTCCACGTTCTCAACCGGAACGTTCCCCTGAATGTTGTGGATGGCATTGAAGACAAATCCTCCCTGCTCGCGGAAAATGCCGATCCGCTGGCGCACCTCGTCATAGACTTCCTCGGGTGTGCCAAAAGCCAGCGTCTTCTGTGTGTCCACCCCTCCGCCCCAAAACACCAGGTCCCGCCCGAACTCGCGCTTAAGCCGGGTAGCGTCCATCTCGGCCGCGGAGCACTGGACGGGGTTGAGGATGTCGAATCCCGCCTCGATAAAGTCCGGCAGCAACTGGTACACCGAACCGCAGGAGTGGATGAAGGTTTTCCACCGCGAGCGCCGGTGGATCAGGTCGTTGATCTGCTTATGGAACGGCTTATAGAGGTCTCGATACGCCGCCACAGAAATGAAGGGGCCGCGTTGCGTGCCAAAGTCGGTGCCGGTTATCAGAGCCACCTGCACCAGGCCGCCGAAGAGATCGATGAGGGTGTTGATGTTCTGCAGAGCAAACTCACACTGCTTCTCGAAAATCTTCCAGACGTAGTCGCGGCGCGCCTTGGTCGAGATGTACCACTCGGCGATATCGCGGATGCCCTTGGGGTGCTTCAGAAAGGGCGCCGGCACCAGCGCGATGTCGCCAAAGGCGGCCCCAGGAACGACGAGGATGATTCCGTGCTGCTTTCGCGCTTCGGCCCATTGCTTGCGCTCGCGAAAATGGGCGAGATCTTCCTGGCTGAGCAGGCCGAACTCTTCGAGGTTGTCCGCCGGGTCGAGCTTATCCTCCTGGATTGGGTCTTGGCGCACGATGGCGTCGAAGAAGTAGCCCCCGGCGGGCATGTGGCCGCTGGGCCGGACGCTGGTATCGCCCTGGGGGTACATCAGCCAGCCGCCATCGGGGGCTGGGGTGACATTGAAGGTTCCCGGCGCCAGGCACGGCGTGCCGTCCGGCATCGTGAACGGCTTCCAATCCTTTTGTTCGGTGCCGAAGAGCGAGGTGCGCGGCGCGACTCCGATCACGTCGATGCCCAGGGCGGCGCGAAGCGAGTCATCGACCTCGCCCAACATCTGGTAAGGTTCGTTGACCTTTACGCGGTACTCCTTTTCGCCCAGAAGACGCTGACGCAAGCGATGCACAACGGACACATGAATCCCGGTGACGAACGTCGCGCCGAAATCGACACAAACGCGGTCGGTTTGGCGGTGGTCAAGCGCAGCCTGGAGGCATTCACGGCTGGAGAGGGTCGTCGAGGAGGGTTGACCTCCGGCACTGGAGGCGATGGCTTCTTTCATGGCCGGTATTCTGTTCCTTTGAGGATAGGTGTGTCAACCTTCCTCATGCTCATCCTCTTGCTCTTAATCCTTCAGGGCGAGCAAAAGCAAGTCGCCGCTGTTCCAGGTGAAGTTCTCGGAACGGGTCACGGGGGAGTCAGTGAAGCCGGAGAGATAGCCGCGGCTCCTTCCTGGAAATATGCATCGTTTTCATCCTCCTCCCTCGTCGCCGTGAAGGGAAACGAGAGATGCTTGGCAAGCCAATCCATCCAATGGCGCTTCACCCATTCGCCATATTTCTGCTCGTACGCCTCGTCGTTATCCGGCAGGTTGCCCTTTTCCGACCTGCGTGGGTCCCAGGAACTGTCGTAGCCTTTTTTCATATCCCGACTTCTGTTTTACACTACTGGAGAGGCCCTAATGGGTGACCCCTTCGACGACCCGCGGAGGGCTGTGGAAACCTGCCGCAGTCCGGCGCCCCTGCCCGGCGAGACCGCCATTGAATTAAGCAGCGGAGTCACCCCCAATTGGCTGTCCGGCATGGATTCGAACCATGACAAAGAGCTCCAAAGACTCTTGTGCTACCATTACACCACCGGACAACAACGCCCCAAAATAGCGTCTCCCCTCCCGCGGCGCAAAGGAAAAACGTCCAAGGAAAAACGTCCATTCAAGGCTTGACCGTTGGGCAAATTCTGATTGGATATGCTCAATGAGAGCCAAGATTTTTGCCGGTTTTCTGGGAGTGTTGGTTATCGCCGTTGCGGGCTGTGTCAGCACCGTTGGCGGCGGGCGAACCGCAGGAGTGCCTTTTCTTAAGGACAGCGTGCAAGGGCGTTATCAGCGCTCAGTTGATGAAGTCTATAATGCCGCCAAGGACGTGATCAGCGCGAATGGCGTGCTGGAACGGGAGAGCGTGCTGCATGGGGAGACGAATGTCGTCAAGACGGCCATTGGGGTCGTCAGCCAGCGCACGGTCTATGTCCGTGTCGAGCCGGTCGATTCGAAGATCACCCAGGTGACCGTCCAGACGCGGAATCGGGATGGCGGTTCGGACATCGACCTGGCCCACGAGTTGGAAAAGGAAATCGCCCTGCGACTCGTCCAACAGCCTCCGTCCTGACGGGACCTTCGAACCACTGCCATTAAGCTTTGATGACTTTTTGGGGCGGGTCATATTCTCGCCCGCACCGTTTCTTGCGCTCGATGGTCGCTCTGTATAGCGTCCTGGAGGTTCAGGCATGTTGTTGCGGGGAGGTGGCTCCCCGCTTTAGTCCGATGTTCTGCTCGTAAGTGCCGAGCTGGACACTTTTGTTGGCTTCCTGGGCCTTGAGTTCGAGCTTGAGCATCGCGATTCGCTTGCGAGCCAGTTCCGCCGCGGCCACCTTCGGGTCCCGGTCGATAATCCGTTGGAGCGTGGCCCTGACTATTTCGTAGCCGGCCCCCGCGCGCGCCTGCAAATCGGCAAGCAGGTTCAGCCAGCGCACGACAAGCCGGGCCGGCTGGTTGTGTTGGGCTATCATCTGCTCCAACTGGTCCGCGGCCAGGTCCAAGCGGTGGTAATGCTCGAAATAGATGACCGCGAGGTTTTCTCGCGCTTCGGTATCGAGGGGGTGCTGCTCGAGGTGCTTGACGTAATCCGCTGCCTTCTTTCCAGGATCGGCTTCTACCGGCTTGAGGTGGGATTGATCCTTCAACAGCCCAAGGTGTCGCTCGCCCTCGACAACGACGAATTTCTTCCGGTCATAAGGCGAGAGAACCATCTCCGGACTTGCCAGGTGAGCGATGCGCTGGGCCGCGCGTGCCGAAAACTCCGTATCCGGAACCAGGCCCAACAGTTTCTCCAGGTCCCGGCGGGCAGCGTCCGGGTCTTGAGCGATTTTGAGGTGCCAATCGTCCATGGATTGCAGCGCGAAGGCGAAGTTGGCGGGCGCGTGGCCCGACTGCTCGCAGAACCGCTCGATGGTGCGTTCCGCGGCCGGGATGTCCTTCATATCCTCCGCCTGAACCTGGGCGAGGAAAAACTGGCCTTCAACATCGCTGGGAAATCGTTGGAGTTGCCTCCGGATCTCGGCGACGGCCTCCTCATATTTGCCCTGTTTTTGCCTGGCACGCGCGATGGAATAAAACGGCCTGGGTTCCGGCTCCTCGCCGCCGCCAGTGTACATGGCTTCGAAGGGTTTAGCCACGATGGCCACCACGCTATTGCGCCAGACTATGAACAGCATCAGACTGGTCATCCCGCCAAGCGCCACGCCGAAGAACGTCCCTATCGCCCCCGCTCCCGCAATGTACTTGCGGCAAATCCAGATGAACCCCAGGATCATCCCCACTGAGAGCAGCCACTTGAAAATGAGCCGCGCCGGGTCATCCGACCGCCTGAGCGACCGGATGACCAACCACACTACTCCCCCTGCCCCGATGGCCTTTAGGAGTGCATCCAGGACAATTCCTATAATGTGAGCTGCCATTCCGCCAAGTTGGACAAGGCCAAAGCAGATGGCTCACGGTTATTTCTGCTGCCCTTCCTGGCCATTGATGCCGGAGTTCTGCCTGGCATTGCTTGCGCCCGGGTTCTTGCTGCCGCTCCCCTGCTGCATTCCACTCGGTGCTTGGGCGCCTCCGACCTCGGAGGGCGTGACCGAATAGTACTGGTCGATGCGGGAGATGAAGCCGGGCTTGTTCAGGTTTGAATAGTTGCCGGCAATCTTGGGAGCCGAGTTGAGCTTGCGCTGGGTGACATTCACGGCGATTTGGCGATTGGAGGCCTGTTTCACCTTTTGCCAGGGAACCGGCACCAATCTCTGGCCAAGACCGAAGAAGCCTCCCTCGCCCACCACGGCAAATTGGATCTGCCCGGTATTGGGATCGATGACCAAATCCTCGAGCGAGGCGACCTTCTTACCGGTCGCCGATTTGACCTGTTCTCCACGCATTTTGCTGAACAGCATCTCATGGGTTTCTTGGCCAATTTGCCCCGTTTGCGCCACGCCCTGCCGGGACGCCGCCGCTCCCTGTTCATTCTGAGTCTGTTGGGCCTGAACAGTCGTCGCCGCCAATGCCCCGGCCAGACACAGAATAGTGATAGAAGCTTTTCCTTTATTCATAATAAACTCTCCTTTCCTATTGAAGCAACTTGCCAGCCTCAAGACTCCAAGCGCAATAGGGATACTACCCCCTAAGCAGCCTCGACCATTTCCCTCCCTTGCAATTGCGCCCGGTTCGCGCCACGTTACCGCCCGACAAGGTGGACCTGGCCGATGGCCAGGCTCCTGGAATCATGACTAACAAAACGTAAGAACTATGGCTTCAAACAATGCTCCTGATTTAACACAGCGACCACCCCGCAGTCCGCGCGTGCGCTTGGGCGGCTACGTCACCCTGCCGCGCATGCTCGACAAGGGCCGCGCTTCCCTGGCGGGCAAGAACGGCGAGTATCACTACGCCTGCCCTTTGGACCAGCGCTTCCTCGAATTCACCGGAATCAACCCTGACCACTTGAAGGAACAACTGGCTTCAGGCAAAGGCGACGCAGTTATTCTCGATTGGATTCAAAAGAACGCCAAGCACCCGCGTACCGAACCGGAAATTGCCGCGTGGTCGGCTTGGGCCGAGCAGCGAGGCCCCTCCGACGCCGAGTCGCGCGCCTATTTCAATGACTTGCACAAGAAAGCAGCTCCCCAGCGCGAAGATATTACCACCTGGTTCGACCTTCTCGACGTGGACGATTACGTCAGTTTCGGCGGGGCGGCCTGAACAGTGATGCCCTCTCGAGGGGTGGAGTGCTGGAAATTCAACGCCGCCGGTCCAGCACCCCAAGGCCTGGCTCGGCTGCGTGCCGATTTGGCTTAAATCAGGCTGGCGACCCGGCGGAAATGGTAGCCGATAATCGCCAGCTCTATCGCATTGCGAAAGTGCCGTGGCCGCCGAAGCAGGGTGCTCCAGAAGAAGCGCCAGTACGCAATCCGGCCGCGGTACCAGATCCCAAGAAACCAGAATGACTTCAGGAAGGCCTCAAGATCCGACTTTGACATTGGGAGTTTTGGACCGCTGGGGTGATGGGCTTTGAGGAACGTCCGGATTCGCTGGTAATAGGCGCTCGGCTCATAAAGCCGTTTCATCAACTCGCGGTAGCCCGTTACCAGAAATTCTTTGTCAAGGATCGGCTTAAAGTTGAGCACCGCGTCGGTGTTGTTGCCTGTGGGATCAGTCTCCAGGCGCCCTTCCTTCATCAGACGCCGATAGAGCTGGGTTTCAGGCAGGGCGGTCAGCAGCCCCACCATGGCAGTGACCACTCCGGATCGCTGGATAAACTCAAATTGCCGCTCAAAGACGTCGTGCTTATCGTGATCGAAGCCGACAATGAACCCGCCCATCACCTCTAAACCGAAGCCCTGCAGCGTTTTGACCGTCTGAACCAGGTCGCGACCGCGGTTTTGCAGCTTGCGGCATACCTGCAGGCTCTCAGCCGAGGGCGTCTCGATTCCCAGAAACACCTTCTTGAAGCCCGTCTGCACCATGAGGCCGCACAATTCCCCGTCGTCCACCAGGTTTACCGAGGCCTCGGTAAAAAAGCTCATCTCCGGCCGGACCTTCTCCCGCCACGTAATCATCTCGCGAAGCAGACCCTTGGTCAGCTTCTTGTTGCCGATGAAATTGTCATCGACAATAAACACCGTATCCTTCCACCCTCGAGCGCGCAGTTCCTCCAGCTCCCCAATAAGCTGCGCGGGAGATTTTGTGCGCGGAACCCGTCCGTTCATGATGATGATATCGCAGAACTCGCAATCGTAGGGACAGCCGCGGGAGAATTGCACCGCCATAGTCGCGTAGTGGCGGAATTCGATGAGGTCCCAGCGCGGAACAGGCACTTTTGTAATAGAAGGCCGGCCCGCTCCTCGGTAAAGGTGACGCACGGCGCCGTTCTCCATGTCCTGGACCAGTTCCGGCATAACGTCCTCGGCCTCGCCCAGGACGAAATGCTGGATGCGCGGGAAGGAGGCATGGCCCGTGGTGAACAGAGGGCCGCCGGCAATGATCGGCTTGTCGAGGCGGAGGCAGCGTTCCACAATGTCATTGACCGACTGCTTGTGAACAATCATGGCGCTGATCATCACATAGTCCGCCCAACGCAAATCGTCGTCTTTCAGGCGCTCCACATTGGTGTCCAGCAGCCGCAGTTCCCAATCCCGCGGCAGCATTGCGGCCACCGTCAGCAGACCCAATGGCGGAAAAGCGGCACGTTTGGAAATGAATGGCAGCACGTGCTGGAAGCTCCAGAACGTCGCTGGTGTCGATGGATAAACGAGCAATACTTTCATTAGGGCAATCAATCTCTCCACAAATCATTGCGCCAATCGCTCACCGGTGTCAATCGTGGCCGCGGCAATGCCCATCGTACGGTTGGACTGCGCAAGGTCCTCATGGCTTTAACCATAGCTTATGCCTTTTATAACCGAATCGCAACAACTTTCCACGGGGTCTTCTCCCCGGACCCACCGCCGAGCGTGTCCCGCCCCTGCCCCCGCGGCAAGAGCAAACGGCCCCGCCCCTCGGCCATCGCAAACCGGCCCATTGAGAAGGCTCATTGTTCGGCGGGGACTGCGCCCGGGGGCACGTCCTCGATGCGCGCGTTTTGCTGAAGGAGTTGAAGCACCTTCTCATTCATAATTTGGTCATAGATCTCGATCAAGCCGTTGCGCTTGTTGAGGTCGGCCTCAAGCTTGTCGGCGGTGGTATTGCCCAGCGCCGCCAGCGTACGAATGCGCTCCTTGATCTCGGCTTCGGAGACCTTGATATCCTCCTTTTCGGCGATCTTCTGGAGGAGAAATGCCACCTTGACCCGCTCCTTGGCGCCGTGCGTCGCCGCGGAATAGATCTGGTCCTTTAGCTCCTCTATCTTCTGTCGTGGCACGCCTCGCTGCGTATTGGCCTGGACGAGGTCATACACGACATGTTTGGTCTCCTGGGCCACCGCGCTTTCGGGCAGTTCAAAGTTCACGCGGTTGAGCAGCGATTCAATGAGCTGGTTGCGAATAACCCGGTCCTGGGTATGCGCCAACTCGCTCTCCAGATCGTGGCGGACGCCCTCGCGCAGTTTCTCGAACGTGGGAGCATCGTATGCCTGCGCCAGGGCATCGTCCATCGCGGGCAACAGCTTTTCCCTAATCGCGGTCACCTCCACTTCATAAACGCCGATCTTGCCGGCAAGTTGCGGCGTGGAAAAATCGGCCGGGAAGTTGACAGTGACGGTGCGTTTGTCGCCGGCGCGAGCCCCCAGGAGTTGTTCGGCAAAGCCTGGGATAAAGGCCTTGGCGCCGGTGTCAATCCAGAAGTCTTTCTGCTCGGTCAGTCCCTTGGTAGCCGGGGCAATCTCGGCGATGGGGCGTCCTTCGCAGGTCCCGGTGTAATTCACCACCGCGACGTCGCCGGTTTGAGCGGGACGCTCCACCACCTGGTATTTGACGCGCCGCTCGCGGAGCACGTCAATGGCGTGGTTGACATCCTCATCGGTCACGGTGCGGGCTTCTCGTTTGACGGGAATTCCTTTGTATTCGGGCAACTCGAATTCGGGGGCCGTCTCGACCGTAGCCGCGAACTGCAGCGGTTGGCCGGGATTGAATTGGATTTCCTCAATGTCCGGGTAAGCGACCACATCGAGTTTCTGTTCATCAATGACCTTTTTGTACGAGTCGCTTATCAGGTCGCGCCGGACGCGCTCCCGAATGTCCACCGAAAATTTGCGAAATACCATGTCCCGCGGCGCTTTGCCTGGCCGAAAGCCCGGCATGGCGGCCTTGCGCTGAAATTCGCGGGTGACCTTCTCGAAGGCCTCATCGACCTTCTGCGCCTCGACTTCGACTCGCAGAAGCTTCTTGCATGGGGCCAGATTTTCTACGCTCACATTCACAAGCAAACCTTTCCTTTAAATCACTGAAAAATCCAGCGCGCCGGTTGCCGTCGCCGCCCTTCAGCGAAGTTGATGACCTTATCGGCCCGCGCCCCAGGCGTCAAGCCTCAGAAGCCCGGACGATCGGCTTGACATCCTCCCATCGCATACCCAAACATGCCCGTGGGAAAGACGATTATGAAAACGATTTCGGTTTTGCTGGTGGATGACCACCCGATCGTACGGCAGGGATTGGCTGCTTTGCTCAGGGTTGAGGATGATATTGAGGTGATCCGTGACGCTCAGAACGGTCGAGAAGCCGTTGCCCTGGCTCGAGAGCTTCAACCCGACGTCGTCATCATGGATGTCTCCATGCCTTTGCTCAACGGCATCGAGGCCACGCGTCAGATCCGCAAGGTCGTTCCCTCGACCAAGGTGCTGGTGTTGAGCTCCTATTCGGATGACGAGCTGGTGGACCGCATGTTTGAAGCGGGCGCAGCCGGGTATCTGAACAAGCAAACCGCAACCGGCAATCTCGCCGCGGCAATCCGCACTGTGCATAGCGGAAAGAGGTATCTTGGGCAAGACATCCGAGGCCGCTGGCGCCACCGCCATGTTGATTCTCTCTCGCCTTGGGAAACCTCCAAAGCCGGGGCGAGGCTTTCCTCCCGTGAGGTCGAGGTTCTGCAATTGGTTGCCGAAGGCTACGCAAACAAGCAAATCGCCGCCCAATTGCATATCAGCGCAAAGACGGTCGAGAAACACCGGCAGTCACTCATGACCAAGCTAGACACACACGAGACCGCGGGTCTGACCCGCTACGCAATCTCCAGAGGCTTAGTGCATTGCACACCACCCGAAGTCGGCCTGGGCGAACCCGAGCGGGCGCCGGACAAGCACTGACGCCACCGAAGGTGCCCAATGAGCCATGGCCAATGCCCAACGCATATTGACAAACGCGGCTGGGCCAGCTTGGGGGCCCAGCCCCTCACGAGCGCGAGCGACGGCGCTTCCCCAACTCAGGTCGGCCAATTCCGAAGCATGGCCGCGAGGTCCTGGATGGCCGGGCTCTGCCCGGTGCGGACATAGAACCCGCTAGTGGTGACCCCGGTGAGCAGGCACTGGACGGTAGGAAAGCCGAGCAATTTGCCCAGGCAGAACCCGGAGTTGAAGTGGTCTCCGGCCCCCGTGGTGATTTTGGGCTTGGGCGTGAATGGTCCGGCGACCCTGAACACGCCGTCGGGACCGCAGGCCAGCGCATACGCCGTGGGGTGAATGAGGACGGTTTCCACCGGGATGCGCAGATGGATTTCGCCGCACAGTTTCATCAGCCCCTCGGGGGTGTGCTCGGCCCGAAGACCCAGGCTCTTGGCGATTTCAAACCCCTCCTTTTCGTTCAGTCCAAGGGTGACATCGAAGTATTTCTGGAAAGCGACGATTAATTCCAGAGCCTGCAGAATGTCCTCGTTGGTGCGCTTCTCCGGGTCCGCCAAGTCGATAAAAAGCTTTCGGCGCGGCCCCTTCAGGCTGGGGCAGATCTCCTGGAGCACAGCCGACCAAATCTCGCTCATGTGGGTTAACATAGTCCAATTGACGAACCCCACGAGGTCGGCGGAGCCGAAGAGCCGGGCGAATCTATCCTGCCCGAAGCGGCTCTTGATGTTTTCCCAGTTCATTTCGGCCAGCGACTGGTGTTTGCCAAACATGACCTTGCCGTCCTCGAACTCCAGCGCGTCGGTATAGCCGGGTTCGGCTATCGAATGGACCTCGGCGCGTTTGGCAAAATCAGTGAACACCGGGTGGAGGTTCGGGTAACCGAGGATGCCCAAATAGGTCACCTTAAGGCCAAAGCTGGCGAGGGCATTTGCCATAATGGGACCGTTGCCGCCAAGCTTGGTGAGCTGGCTGACCAGCTCGACGTTGGTGCTCCGGCCGGCGGCCGCCCCGAGGCGTTCGGCCAGCAGCGCGATGGTGGGCAACCGGACGTACTTGTCGGCGCTCTCGCGCTTATCCACCACGTGGAGAATATCATCGACGAATCCATCCAGCCCCACAAAGGCCGTCATCTGGCCGGTTTGGGTCGCGGAGTTGAGCAGTTGAGCGGCGGTCTGTTCGCGGAGTTGAGGTGTGTTCATGCGAGCAAGAGCTGGTCTTTCAGGATTAGCTGTGTACGACTGTTCGTGACATTGACAAGCCAGATAGCAAAGTCGGGATCCCATCCAATGTCACGCCTTTTGTTTGCTTTCCGCGCGTTTTTCACTTTGCACTCCCCTGCACTGGCCGGGTCTCGCCCCTTCCGGAGGGGCAAAAAAACCCGGTTGACGCCGCCCATCTCATTCCTGTACATTGCGCTCTCGCTCGGGTTCCAGAGTAGCTCAATGGTAGAGCAGCCGGCTGTTAACCGGGGGGTTACAGGTTCGAGTCCTGTCTCTGGAGCCAATTCGATCCAAATCCGAACTTTTTCCGCTATTCCTCTACCTGCTTAATCCGCAAGAGCTTGCATGTGAGAATTG
>JBJKSV010000445.1:0-3316 GCA_046703605.1 Limisphaerales bacterium | reverse complement strand
TGGCTACCCTGTATGGGGGTCCCAAGGACCCCTCTCGCTCTTCCTGCTCATTCCTGTTTGGATTGTGTGCTGCAGTGACGCTATTCGATACCTTGGATGCAGGCCGATGTCCGAGAGGCTCGGAGTTGGAACCACGGGGCAGGTGCGAACGGCAGGCGGTCGAGATAGGTTGCTTGGTGGCGCCCAGTGGGTTTGCGGCGTCTGGCGACTGACGCCGATTGTTGCCGCCTTGGGCCTTCTGAGCCTCGGCCTCTGGAAAGCTAGGGCGGCGGCCGTTTTGTACCGGGCAGAAGTGCCACTGAGGCTCCCAGGAGCAACACTACTTCACATGCCGAGCGAGGAGGCCAATTTCTATCGGCAGCTTACCGAGGCGGTATGTGCCCATGGACGAACATTCTTTTCGCTGCCTGGCCTGTGCAGCGTTTATTTCTGGGCACAACAGAATCCGCCAACCCTCCTCAATGCCGGCGCTTGGGAGGTCCTCTTCGACGCCCGCGAGCAGTCGCACGTCGTCAGAGACCTGCGAGGCGTCCGTCACCTCTGCGTCCTCCGCTGGAAACAGCTCGCCGACGCTTGGACCGCTGGCCATGCCACTTCGCGGAATAGAATCGTCCACTACATCGATAGCAACTTAGTGCGGGCCCTCTCGATTGGGGGATGCGAGATCCTGGTACGCCGCGACGCAGCATCCGGGGCGTCCGTCAAGTCGGCCGGCCTGAAGGCGCACCGCTGAATCTTAGCGGCTGCGGGAGGCCCGGTTAGGCTTCTGTACGAACGTGTCCGGGCCAGGAACTTTCCAGGCGATGATGCACGCCTATCCTGGTCCCGGGCGGGAGCGTCTTCTTCGGTTTTCCCCTGCGGCCTGTTTATGCGTCTCACCCGGCGGAGAGCACCCTAGGGGCACCCGCTTCTTAAGAAGGAATCGGGTGGCCATCGTCTCTCGCGTGGCGGTGAGTACGCCCTACGCGGGAACGAGTCACTGGCGCGGCTCGCTTTCACACCGACATCGGAGTGCCTTGGGTATCATGGGGGGTAAGGAGCGCGCCCCATCCCCGTACGAGCAGGTAGTCCATAGCGGGAGAGGCACATTACCGCCTTTCTGGCGTGTCACTACAGAGTGACTTCAGTCTCGCAACGTGCGTTCACCGTGACACGTATCGGGAGACCCGCTAGCGGCACGAAGGCGGAGCGAGACCTCGCCGCTGACGACAATGTAAGGCCGGCGCCGTCACCTCGGGGTGACACCTGTTCCACCGTTTCTCCCGCTGGTGTGGCGGCCACTCGGAGAACCACAAGCGTCTTAACGCGTTATGCCTGTGGGCGTTGCGTCTTCAGATTGAGCCCTTGCGAGATGGCGGTCCGAGAGGCGCGATAACGGTGGACCGCGTCGGCACACGGGATGCGTTACTTCGCGGTGGCGTTTCCGGGACGGCCCCTCATCCGGGAGGCATGTCTCGGCGTCCATCGCTGGTTAAGACCAGCGGTGAAGGTAACAAATCTCAACTGGATAGGTCTAAAGTTATGAGAAGAAGTCAACTACATCATGTATGGTCACGCTGTATCGGGCTGGGGAGCCTGTCGCGTGGTGCAAAGAGAGTGGCTGAGGGCCGCGGTCGCGCGGCTGAGTGGCCGCTCGTTGGAACGAAACCGCTATGCTGCGCAATAGCAGTCGCTCTACTCGGCCATGCCTCGGCGGCGGCCGCAGCCGAGAGTGAGATCTGGATCTCGCCCATTGGCCCGGCGAACACGAACGCAACCGGTTCACCCTACGACCCATTTCGGTGTCCAACCGGCGCCTCACTCAACACGGTTATGCAGGCGCGACCGGCGAGCACGACGTTCCACCTAATGGCTGGAACGTTTCTTGTCGACCCACCCATCGCACTGAAAGCCGGCTGGAAGCTGCGCGGCGCTGGGATTGACAACACGGTGGTGAAGCTGGCACCGAATGAAACAGGCGGGGGATGGTGCGTGATCTACCCCGCGGTAAAGCCCTGTAACGGAAATGAAGTATCCGACATGACCGTGGACTGCAATCTTCAAAACCAAGCATCTGTCGGCTACATGAGCGCGGTAGGCCTGGATGGTAGCGACACGAGGATTTCCTCCGTGAAAGCGATTAACTGGGGTGCAACTGGCGCCGGCAGCGAAGCCTTTGTACTCGCCATAGGGGATGCGCCTGTCGGCTATAACATCACCAATGCTGTGATCGAAAAGTGCATCGTTAGACAGCCCGCCCCGAGGTTGCTCGGCGGGGGCGCGTGCGGCATCACCGTGGTGTCGGGTCCGCCAAAGGTAGTTGGCGGCATCATTGAGGATAACCTGGTTGAGAGCGTCAGCGCCGGAACGGGCGCCGGACAACCCGCGTGGTTTAACGCCTACTCCGCGTGGGGGACTCTCCGCCACAATCGGGCTATCAATATCTATGGCAACGGGGTCTACTGCGACACCCCAGGCACGACCGGAGATTTCGTTATCGACGGTAACTACATGAGGAATGTTTATGATTGCATAAATTTCAACATGGTTGGGACGCAGATCGTCGGCGTGACGATTGCCGACAATGACCTGCAGCCTTCTAGCGGCGGCTGCGGGATCAGCTATTACACCGGTGAGTGCAGCCAGTACCCGAGCGCTTACGTTGCGAACCTTGTCGTCAAGGATAATATTGTAGTGCCCTATAATAACGCGGGCGCCACGAGGGCCCTGCAATTAAACGGCTACGTTTCGGGCATTGTAACCGACAACATCCTCCAGGGGTCTCCAGATGGATACGACTTCTTCGTAAACCCAGCGAACGAGGCTGGGCTTTCTATCTCGACCTGGTCCGGCAATGTTGATTTCAGGGGGAATGTGGTGAATCCGTGATAGGCAGGCTGCGGCCCCGCGCGACACTCGGGTCGAGCCCGGTGTAGCATTGGTGGGTATCGAGGCCAGGGCCCCGTGCTGCGGCGGTCCTGGCCTTTCGCTGGCACCGGGGCGGAACGTCGTATTCCGCCTACACCCTCGCCACCCTGCGTCGACTGGCTGAACAAGCCCAATCTCCCACAGGAAAGCCTTCCTTCGCTTGCGCAAATGACCCGGTAGAATATATAGCCGACAACTTTGTGAAGGCGGACTCGGTGGGCGAATGCGACATTCTCGTCCGGCGCACGCCGGTCCATTCGGTAGCGGTTCGCAAGTACCGATTCCCCGGCACGGCGCGCTGAGCGGGAATAGGCAGGAGCGGGTAAGCGGGTAACCCGTGTTGCGAGCTAGAGGCTCTTGCGCTTCAAGAGTTCGACCAGGAAAGCTCGGTCGAGCGCGTCTTTGTCGC
>JBJKSV010000444.1:0-4813 GCA_046703605.1 Limisphaerales bacterium | reverse complement strand
TGTTGGATGGGTGAATGAGTGGATGAAGGGATCGGCCGATGATGGATGGGCGGGGCGGTGGAGTACTGCCTTGTCGGATAGCAGCCGTGTTACGGTCGGGTTCGGGTATAGGGCCACCGAGTTGCATGCTAAACGCGGGTTGGTCTGGACCTTCATTGGGCAATAGAGATTCCGCAATGGGCATTGCGCATTGAGTGCAGAACATCGAGTCTTCCAGACTGAATGCTCCCCCCATCCACCATCCCTCATCCATCATCCACCATCCATCCCCGGGGCAGTTGACACGGCGCCCGCCCCGATTCAACCTTGGGCGTGCGAGCCAAATCCGTTCGAATATGAAGATTGTCTGCGACCCCCATTGCGCTGGCTACTGGAGCCCGGGTCATCCGGAGCGCCCGGAACGGATTACCGCGACAGTCGCGGCACTTCGTTCGCAGACCGATCTGCCTCTCACATGGCTGTCTCCCGCGCCGGTTCGCGAAGAAATCCTCCTGCGCGCGCACTCCGCAGAGCACCTGGCCCGGCTCAAAGAACCGGAGGATTTCGACGCCGATACCCCTTTTCACGCTGGAATCGCGGATTATGCCCGGGCCTCGGTAGGAGCGGGATTGGCCGCTCTGACCGCCGCTCGCCAGGGCGAATTCGCCTTCAGTCTGATGCGCCCGCCGGGCCATCATGCGACCCGCTCGCGGGCGATGGGTTTCTGCTACCTGAATAATATCGCCATTGCGGTGCTCGAGGCCCTCGCCACAGGGTTCCGTCGCGTAGCCGTTTTTGATTTCGACGTTCACCACGGCAACGGCACCGAGGCCATCCTGCTGGACCAGCCTGGCGCGGGCTTCATCTCTATCCATCAATTCCCTTGCTATCCGGGCACGGGGACCAGGAACCTTGGCGGCAATTGCTTTAATTATCCGGTGCCGCCCCAGACTCCACGCGCCGAATACCGCCATATCCTCCAGAGTGCCTTGGAGCAACTGCACTCACTCAAGCCGGAATTGATCGCCGTCTCCGCCGGCTTCGACGCTCATGCCCACGACCCAATAGCCCAGGAGACATTAACCGCGGAGGATTTCCATTGGCTCGGCCATTCGTTGCGAGGCTTTGGATTACCCTCCTTTAGCCTCTTGGAGGGAGGTTACAGCTCTGACCTGCCGGAGCTCATCCTGGCGTATCTCAAGGGATTGGAAGGCATTTAGCCCGAATATTTCGCACGCCGGTAGGGCGCGCAGTCCTCTGCGCGCCGCAATATTCCAGAATGCCGCCGATCATGCGGGCAGCGGCGCACGGAGGACTGCGCGCCCTACCTACAGACCGTTGCCGCGGCTAATCAAAGGCATGCCCCGCGCAGCCCAGCACATCGCGGACTTTGTGCCGGACCAGTTCTTTAACTCGCGCGCGGGCTGGGCCGAGGTACTTGCGGGGATCAAACTCCTTGGGATTCTCGCTAAAGGCCTTGCGGATGCCCGCGGTTAACGCCAGACGAAGGTCGGTATCGATGTTGACCTTGGTGCAGCCGACCCTGCGGGCAACTTCGATATCCGCCTCCGGCACCCCCGCGGCATCGGTCCCCAGTTTCCCGCCAAATTGGTTGATCTCCTGGACGAGGTCCTTTGGCACGCTTGAGGCTCCGTGCAGCACCAACGGGTAATCTCCCAGGCCCGCCTCCAGGAGGGCCTTCTTAATCGCCTTCAGCCGTTCCAGATCCAGGTGCTGTTCCCCCTTGAATTTGTAGGCCCCGTGCGAGTTGCCGATTGCAATGGCAAGGGAATCCACTCCGGCACGCTTCACGAACTCAACCGCCTCCCGCGGGTTCGTATAATGCCCCTGTTGGGAGTAGCTGCCGCCCTCCTCGCCTTCATCAAATTGCGCCCCGACCAGGTGGCCGAGTTCGCCTTCAACCACGCAGTTGTGTTTATGGGCGTATTCAACCACCCGCCGGCAGATTTCGACGTTCTTTTCGAAAGGCTCGTGGCTGGCGTCGATCATCACGCTGGTGAAGCCCTCGTCGATACAGTCTTTGCACAACTCAAACGTGTCCCCATGGTCCAAGTGAACCGCAATGGGGATGTTGGACAGGCTGACTGCCGCCTCAATCAACTTCTTGAGATACACCGGGTTGGCGTAACTGCGCGCCCCCCTGGAAATCTGGAGCATGACCGGCGCTTTTTCTTCTTCGCAGGCCTCCACGATGGCCTGCAGCAACTCCATGTTGTTGACGTTAAAAGCGCCCAACGCGTATTTGCCCTTCAACGCCTTGGCGAAGAGGTCTTTCGTATGTGTTAGCGGCATAAACTCAGTTTTAGCTCCAATGGTTGGTCGGGCAGGACGCACTTTCTCTATGCCCTGTGGCCTTGAGCCAGCCGCTTTCGGATTCAGCGGCCCGACTCAAATGGTACGAAAAGCGCCCTAAATGAAAAGACCTAAATCGACCGAGAATCCAGATCCTGGCCAAAGGATTGCTCCATGGCCTTGGCCCGTCGTCGCCCAGAGGGAACAAAAACAAGGGAAGCGGCGGCCGGCGAACGGTGCCGAACAAAATCGCATGGCAAACCATTTAACGTCGAGTGAAGAGGCGCAACTGGCGCAGACGATTGAGATGTTTGAGGTCATTACTCAGTCTCAACCCGATGACTTTCAGTCACTTGAGATTCTCAAGGAGGCCTACGCAAAGCTCGGGCGCGAGTCCGATGCCATCGCCACTTCGAAGCGGATAGCACAGGCATACGTGCGGATGGGCCAACTCTCCTCGGCCATACTCGAATATGAGACCATTCTCCAGCGGTGTCCAGAAGATGGTGACGTCCAGGCGGCATTGGCTGAAATTGAGACAAAAGCGGCTAACATCCCTGAAGAACCCCCCATACTCGAGCCGCATCCCGAGCCCTCGCCCTCCGCGCAGCCGGCGGACAATGGCGTAAGACCGGCTCGAGATCCCATCGACGTTGACGATGGCCGCCGTCCGATGCATAAGATCTTTGTCGAAGGCAAGCTCATCAGCACGGTGGATTTCGATGCCTGCTGGCCGAGACCGGAGCCGGCCATCGCGCCTGAGAGAATCACCGAGCCCTTCGTCCAAGCCATGGCCGAAAAGCAGATCATGCCGCTGGAAAAGTCATTGAGAATTGTCTCCGAACGTTCCAAGGTCGCGTTCCTGCCACTTAGCCAGTATGACGTGGACATGGATTTGGCTCGCGGTTTTCCCGCGGGGCCGTGCCGCCGCTGGTGCGTCTTGCCTTTCGACCGGATGAGCAAATCGCTCCTGGTGGCCACCGCCAACCCGTTTAACCAACAGGCCGCCAAAGAATTGGCGCAGGTCACGCCAATGCGGTTGGTTTGGTATTTGGTTCAGCCGCCCGAATTAATGCGGCTTCTAGGAAAGGTCTTTCGCTGAGCCGTGGCTGCTCTGAAGACATTTGGCGAACGGATCGCCGACGCCCTGGTCGAGGACGGCCTGCTTAGGGCCGAGCAGGTCACCACATTGCTCGGCCAGCAGAAAAAGGAGGGCACGCGCCTGCTCAAGCTCATCATTGAGAAGGCCTACGTCAGCGAGCAGGACATGGCCGTTTCCATGGGGCGTGTTCTCAATACCGCCCCGATTAACCTTTCGCGGTTGGCCATACCTCCGGACGTGGCCGAGGTCGTGCCGCGCGAAATGGCCCACAACCACAAGGTGGTTCCTGTCTCGCGGTTGGAGAACCGGCTCTACCTGGCAATGGCCGACCCCTTAAACGTCCTGGCCTTGGATGATATCCGCCGGATTACCCACCTGGACGTGACTCCGCTCATCGCCTCTGAGCGGGCCATCCTCGACAAGCTCAACAATCTGGATGCCGCCAGAAGTGGCAGCATGGAAGACCTTATCAAGGATGCCAAACTCAAGGCCGAAGCCGAGGCGGAAACGGAGAACATCGAGGTTTCCGAGAAAGAAAAGATCGAGGAGGTCAATCTCGATCAATTGGCGGCGTCCAGCGAAGAAGCGCCGGTTATTAAGCTGGCCAACCTCATTCTCATCCAGGCCGTGAAGGACCACGCCAGCGACATCCATATCGAGCCGTTTGAAAAATCTTTGCGCCTTCGCTACCGCATCGACGGTGTGCTCATCGATGCCACCCCTCCTCCCAAGCAGATGCAGTTGGCTTTGGTTTCTCGTTTCAAAATCATGAGCAGTCTCGATATCGCCGAGCGCCGCCTCCCCCAGGACGGGCGCATGCGCATCCGCGTCGGCGGCCGAGACTATGATCTGCGCGTCTCCATCATGCCGACCGTCCATGGGGAGAAGATCGTCCTGCGAGTGCTCGACAAATCCAACCTCTCGGCCAGCATTGACAAACTGGGCCTTGACCCGGACACCTTTGTTCAGTTCAAGGCGGCGGTAGATGCGCCGCATGGGCTCATCCTGGTGACAGGGCCAACCGGCTCCGGCAAAACGACAACCCTCTATTCGGCCCTGAACGAACTCAACAATTCCATCTACAACATTGTCACCGTCGAAGACCCCGTCGAGTTTCAGATCCCCGGCATTAACCAGGTCCCCGTAAAAAAGGAAATCGGCCTCACCTTCGCCAACGCCCTCCGCTCCATCCTCCGCCAAGACCCCGATATCGTGATGATCGGCGAAATCCGCGACCAGGAAACCGCCGAAATCGCCGTCGAAGCCGCCCTCACCGGCCACCAGGTCCTCAGCACCATGCATTGCAACGATGCCGCCGGCGCCATCGCCCGCCTCGACGACATGGGCATCGCCCCTTTCCTGATCTCCTCCTCCGTCATCCTCTCCTCCGCCCAGCGCCTCATGCGCCGCCTCTCCCAC
>JBJKSV010000443.1:0-5044 GCA_046703605.1 Limisphaerales bacterium | reverse complement strand
ATGACCACCGTTGCCCAACTCGAAGCCGACAATCTGCGGAATAACCCTTCCAAAATGATCCAGCTCGTTATCGACGCCGGTTACAACGACTTCCTCAAGGAAAACTACGCCAATTACCGCTCCCGGCGCGATGACCTGGACCAACTCGCCGTCTTCGCCCGGCAGTTCGCCACCGTCGAGGAATTCCTGACCCAACTCGCCCTCCTGACCAATCTCGAAGCCGAAGAACAACAACCCGCCCGGCGGGACGACGAATTGCTCCGTCTCTCCACCGTGCATCAAGCCAAGGGACTCGAATTCGACGTCGTCTTCGTCATCATGCTCTGCGACGGCTTGTTCCCTTCGGCCCGCTCCATGGAAACCCCCGAAGGCGAAGAGGAAGAGCGGCGCTTGCTCTATGTCGCCGTGACACGCGCGCGAAATGAGCTTTACCTGAGCTACCCGCTGATGCGCCGCGGCTACGGCCCTGCCTCCGACATCTACCAAAAACCTTCCCGCTTTCTCAATCAACTGCCTCCGGACTTAATCGACGCGTGGAACACGCGTCCCGGCAGGTTCTGATCCCGGGCCCGATTACATCATGAGAGCGCGGGCGGAACCAACTTCTCGGCAACAGGGTCGGCGGCCAGCGCCAACCCCTCCAGCGTGTCCGCACCCAGCAGCGGTGTGGAGTTCTCCGCGCCGAACACTACTATCCGGGTAGCCGTGCGGTCCAGAGCCTTGATACGGGTTTCACCGATTTCAAGTTCTTGGATGTTTCCGTCAGCGAATTCAAACTCCCGTCTGGTTAGAGGTGGCACACCGAGCCGATGCAAGAGGTCTCTAGGAATCACCGTGTAGGTCGCACCTGTGTCCACCCGGGCGCTGATTTGCTCGAAGCGATTCCCCGCCGGATCGCCGATTTGAACAGGATAGGTAAACGTGCTCACGAATTTCTCCGATACCGATGTAGCCTACCCAACGCAGCCCCGGTGTCAATGAAGCTCCCTACCCGAGCCAGACCTCGTGGGCGCTCCAGTCAAGACGCGCCCTCAATGAGGTGACCCGATTCTCGCCTGCGCGGGTTGTCCTTCAGCAATGACTTGAGCGAACAGCGCCTCCAGAGTTTCCGTATCCCGCGATGACTCCCGTCGTTGCATCAGCATCTCCAAGCCGCGCCGGCCCAGACGCCGGGCCAACTCCTTATCGCATAGCAGCTCTTCTATGCGCGCCGCCAATTCAGCCGTGTCCTTCCACCGAACAAGAGACCCATTCTCACCATGCGCGAGCCATTCCCGGATTCCGCCCGCGTCAAACGCCACCACCGGCAGCCCGTAAGACATCGCCTCGCGCCCGACCAGTCCGAACGGTTCCGGCCAAATTGAGCTGACTACCAGCACGCTGGCATCCAGGTAGAAGCGTTGCAGCTCGCTCCGCGGCACGAAGCCGTGGAAACGAACTCTGTCGCTCAGCCCTAGCCGGGCGCTGAGCCGCTCGCAGTAGGGCCGGTGATTTCCGTCACCTAAAATAGAGGCCTCGAATGGCACACCCAGTTTCGCCAGCGCCCGCAGCAGCAGGTCCACGCCCTTGCCGCGCACCACCTGGCCGACAAACAACACCAGGTTCCTCGCCCCCAGCGAACTCACCTCGCCCGTCCCGCCTCCGATTTGCAGGGGCACATGGATAATGACCTTCTCAGGCTCAAATCCGTTTCGCACCAACTGCTGCTTCTGGTCCTCCGAATAAACCAGCAGCCTATGACATCGTCGGTTTAGCCCAAGTTCTCGTAGTTTCGCCGTGTAACTGACCCACTTCACCGGAATGGTTCCACCGCGGTTTCGTCCAAGAAAGCCCAGGCAGGGAAAGAGGCACCGCAGCGACGTCGGCCGGTTGCAAATCGCGCGCGTAAAATAATTGTACTTGTAACCTCGCATGCAGTACATCCGATGATCATGCACCCGGCGGACCAACGGCAGCCCGGACTCCAGGAGTTGCTCCAGAGGTCCAAGCTCCGTCAAGCTATGGAAATAGACCGCGTCGGGCCCGAAACCGGCCAGCACATCCCGAACTGCGTTTCCACCGTCCTGGGCGAGTGGATGGCAATCGGAAAACGCCTCCCGCCATTCCTGCTCATTCCTCCCGGTAGGCGAGCCGTAGAGCAGGGCCAACTCGTGGCCTCGCTGGCACAGACCGCGAGCGGTGAGCAGAATGTCTGTTTCCGCCCCACCCATTGCCCCCAGGTATTGATGGACGAAGAGCAGCCTCATTTGGCGCTAAAATTTGACACTCCGAAAACCCGGCGGCCATCGGGAAGTTGCGCCTCTGCCTCGACCCATTGCGGGCCGGCCTTTGCTGGCGTGAAGGTGAACGTCTGGCCGAACACCGGCTGCTGATCCTGGGCCTCCCATACAATGCGCGCGCTCCGCAAGTCGATGGCTGGCGCCGACAACGCGACGGTAACACGCTGCCCCGCAGACACACTTTCAGGCAGACCGGTGATTTTGCCCGGAGCGCATTTCCAGGCCTGATTCTTCAGAGGGGTCTGCGCCATCAGCCATGCCAGGTATCCCAAGGCGCGGGCCTGGTTCACGATCACGAATTCCTGGCTCAAGTTGAAGCTGTCCCCCCATCGGTCGTAAATGGGATAAGGCTGGCTCCCCTTGCCGTCTGCCGGGAAGCTCAAGCCCCCAAGTTCCTGCTTGTAAAGGTCAAGCCAGCCAAAACCGCCCTGGATATTTCCCAAGGGAATGCCGGAAGGAGGAAGAACGCGGCGGTCGTTTTCGGCATATTGATCTACAATCTGCCGCTGCCGTTTCCAGCCCAGCCCCGTGAGATAAGTCACATTCACTGGGTTGCAGCCCTCCTCGTAGTTCAGGTTGCTGATGAGCGCCCTCATCATTCGCGGTCTTGGATCGTTCATGACAGGGTAATGGAGCTGACATGCCACCGCCAAATCGAACGCCGCATCGCTCGAAAAATACCAGCCGGCGGTCAGGATACGCTTGGTCTCGATGGGAAAACTGGTGCCGTAGGCGCTGGCCTCCGCTCGCGAAAGCTGGTCCCGGCCGGCGGCGACAATTTGATCCTGGCATTCGTCGAACAACCGCAAATCAAGCTTGTCAAGCGGCATCCTCCCGCTCTTGACAGCAAAGGCATAGTCCCGAATCGCGCACCCATACGAGGCATACAACCGCCACCAGCCCCAAAGCCGCGTCGCCGGGTCCGCCGGATGCAGCCACTCGACCAGCTTCTCCTGGTAAGCCGGCTCGCCCGTGGCCAGGAACATCTCGCACGCCGCCCAGGCCAGCTCGTCCCGCGCCATGAACGTGTCCCCGTAATGCGTGATCTTCTGATATGAACCGTCCACGCCATATTTGGCAATGGCCCTTTGCAGGAACGCCCACCCCTTCCTGGCCGCTTCCAGGTAACGGGCCGCCGCCTTGGGGAACTCCTTCTTGAATGTGGGCGACGAGGCACATTGCGCCAGCGCGGCAACGGCGGCGGCGGTGACGGAAGTGGTTTTGGGAAAGACCACCTGGGGGTCGCCATGGTCAGGCAGCACGTCGATCTCATATTCCCTGTCCCGCGGATACACCAGGAAGTAAAAGCCCCCGTCGGTATCCTGCATTTTGGCCAGGAAATCCGCCTCCCACTTCGCCTCCTCCAGCACATCGCTTTTGCCATCTCCGCTTTCGGGCAACCCCAGGTTGTCCAGGTCTTTAACCCCCGGAAACACATCGGCGGCAAAGACCAGGTAATGAATGAACGCGGCGCTGTTGATCGTGTATTTGCTGTAATCACCGGCGTCGTGATGGCCGCCGCTCACGTCCACCAGCCCGTGCCTGTCAAACGGGTAGAGACAGGCCGCAACGTCTTTTAATGGCGGTCCGGCGTGGCGGGCGTTGTCTCCGTAATCAGCAGTCATTCTCCCCAGGCACCCGTTGACAAAAGCGAACTCCTTCGACATGTCCGGCACTGCCGCCGGCGCGGTGTGACAGGGCTTATGAGTGAAGCGCGTGAAGGGCAGCGCGTTGGCCCGACCACAACGCTGATGATAAATACCCAGCGCGTAAGTGCGCGCAAACGCCCCCGCAACCGAGTCCCCGATCATGAACTGAAAAGAAGTTCCCACACCAGGCACATACAGCCGATACTTCCCCGGCGTCTTCAATCCGCTGAAATCCGCTTCCCAAACATGCTCATACCACGGCTCGGGAAATCCCCGATCCGCCCGGCGCGCCAGCGAGCCCCGGAAAACCTCGCGGTCCGAATCCGCCTCCAGAACCTCAAAGAGCGGCGAAATTTTGGGGTCGCCGGGGCCCGAATGCACATCCGGGTTCGACGGTTTCATGAGCCGCAGTTCCCCGAGATTGCCCAGGTAATAACCCACCATGGCCTCCTTGGGGTATGCCGGCAGATAGCCGGTCTGGTTCACGTGCAACACCGGGCTCCATCGCAGCGGCGCCGCTTTAACTCGGTACTCCATCGATGCCGGCCAAAGGGTGCTGTCCGGGTTCTTCACCTCAACAACCTGGTTGCTGCCCACAGCCCCGCCGAGTTCCAGGTAAATGTAATTGCCGATGCGCAAATCGTAGTGCCGCAATGCCGCGTACAAAACCCGCCGGCGGAACCCGACCTCCTTCACCGGAATCGATTTTCCATCCGCGGACACGACAAATTCCCCAGGCGCCGGCAGTTGGCACTGCCCGCCCCCAGCCACAAAGTTCCACTGGCCGACCGCGGCCGGATCGGGAGGTTTGGTCGTGATCAGCGTAAGTTCCAGAACCGTCGGAGTCAGGACGCGGAGTTGGTACGACCCGACCAGCGGCAATCGTAGCGGGTCATCATCCGTGAGACGGAGATTCGCCGCCGGAGCATTCGCCCCAAGAAATAACCCGACCCACACGAACACCAGATACACTCCGCGCATAAAACGGAGCTTCCGATCTGCCGGGCCGAATTGCAATGCCGATGAGGGTTTTCCCTTATAAGCGGGCGCACGACAAAATTCTTCGGCTACGCCGCCAGGCTGAGGCAATCATTCTCAGCGGCATGGGTGTTGAGA
>JBJKSV010000442.1:0-19448 GCA_046703605.1 Limisphaerales bacterium | reverse complement strand
CGCGCGCTTGAATCGCCTGCACCGCCGATGGCAGATCGCCCGCCACCCGCGCGCCGGAAATCTGTGAGTGCGTAACGCTGACCTGCGAGGGTTGGGCAATCGTTACCGCCTTGCATTCGTCTTCGGTCCCCAGCACCACATCAACCAGCGGCAGCGCGTTTCGCACCGTCACCCCGAAGGCGCGCGCGTCATGCCATTGGTCCGGGCGGAAATCCACGTCCAGTATGACAGTGGCGCCAGCGGCCCGGGCCTGTTCGGCGGCGAAAAGGGTGGCGCTGCGGCTAGACTCGCGGCTCAACCCGGTGCCGGAGAACTCGAAGATACGGCACTCGCCAAGCGGCGCCTTGAGGGCGTCATCAATGCCGAGTTGGATATCAGCGCAGTTGTCCCGGTAATACACCAGCGGGAACTTGTCCGGCGGTTCAATGCCCAGCACGACAGCGCTGGTCCGGGCGCCGCTCTTCACAGGAATGAATTTGGTCTCGACCCCCTCTTTATTCAGGAAGTTCAAGATGAATTCTCCCACCGGATCGTTCCCCACAGCCGTGAGGACGGCTGTTTTCAGGCCCAAGCGGCGCGCACCCACCGCGATATTTGTCGGGGAACCGCCCACGTATGCGGCAAAGGACTTGATGTCCACGAAAGGCGCGCCGACCTCGTTGGCATAAAGGTCGATGGACGAACGGCCCATCGTAATCAGGTCGTAAGTTGGGTCTATTGAAAGCATGGTCGTTTATTGCCCGGAGCGGAGTGTAGGGGAATTGGAGGGGTGGAGAATTGGAGGGCTGGAGTGATCGAGTATTGGAATCCTTGGCGAGCAATCGCTCCGTCCGAAAACCCCAGACAATTCGTCCGTTCTGCGCAAGTGGCCACGAGCGCAGATGCGGTGGCCTTCCGGCGGCCGCGCCGCCCTCCAATCGCAAATCGCAAATCGCAAATCATAAATACGTCACAGGCCTTCCATCCCCACAGTCACCATGGGCACCCGCGGGTCCTTCCCCCGCCAGGTACTCTTGATCCATGCGTGCGCCGGGTCGTCCGCATTGGCCAGAGATTGGGCGCTCCCCGCAAGAAAGTTCAAATAATAGGCTGGATACCCGTGCGCGGCGGCCACCGGGTGGTAACCCTCAGGCACAAGCACAACATCGCTGTCGTGTGCTACCATGACCTCGTCCAGACGCCCGTCCGCGGTATAGACGCGCTGGAGGGCGTAGGCCTGCGGGCGATCGAACTTGTAGAAATAGACCTCCTCAAGGTCCGCCTCGATCAAGCTGCCTTCTCGATCCACTCGGTGCACATCGTGCTTGTGCGGCGGATACGAACTCCAGTTCCCTGCCGGCGTATAGACCTCCACCGCCACCAGACGGTGACAATCAAACCCGGGAGGAAAGATGGAGTTGATCTGCCGCGTCGCGTTCCCCCCGCCCCGAACTTCAATCACGACCGTTTCCGGGCGCACCAGTTGCGCCGGGTGACTGCCCTCAGAACGGCACCAACCGCAAGCCAGGTCGAGTTCGGCGCTCAGAGCGGTGAGCTCAAACTCCGTTTCTCGCGGGAGATAAAGGGCATAAGGCATTCCTGCGAAGACGTTTGGCCGGCGGCCAATCGAGTCCCAATCCCCGCGTGAGGATCTCACCGCGCACTGCCCTCCCAAAACAACCAACCCATACTCAAACTCTCCCGTGTTGCCCTCCCACTCTTTTCCTTTCTGAAGCCGGCGCGCCGAAAAGTGCAGGTGTTCCCACCCAGCGATGGCCGGGGTGACGCACGAGTATTCGCCCGCTTCAGCTTGCGGGTGAATTAGAAGACGTGACTGGGGTGATGAGTTCATAGACTAATTCCCCCGTGCGCAGAATGCGCCAACAATACGAGATGCCGCAAGCCAGGCGTTGAGTTCATGGTTTCTTCAACCATACACAGGATCGGCCTCAAAGCAAAGCAAATTTGAACCAGGCCCGTGCGACACCATCTCAGGGAAAGCGCAGGAGGAAGAATTCCTTGGGCAGATCCGCGGCATTGGTAAAACTGAAATAGCCGCTGACGTCCTCGGTGTTGGTTATTACCGGCGCCCATTGAGAAAACGGCGCCAACAGACTGGAACTCGATAGCACGGTGAATTCAGTGCCCGGATCGACCGAGACATGGAGCACGGCGTTGGTGGGCGCCAGAAGCGTTATCGCCAGTTCGCGCCGCGGCACGACAGTGAACGCGGTTTCGCCATTAATGCGCTGCCACTCCACGGAGTTCGGCAGGTCGAGGCTGGCGAAGCTTCCCGAATCGGACGCGTAGCTCAACAGGGTGAATGGCTGGTCAAAGGCCGGAGTGAACCCGTTGTTGAAGCGAACGGCAAGCGTGCCGTTCAGGGCGGCGTTCCCGACGATCGTCAGTTTGCCGTAATCGGTGGCGCTGTTCAATTCGGCGATCAGGGTGCTCGTGGGCTGAAGGACGACGTGGTTTTGATTCAGCGTTCCGGTGTCCGAGATAATTGAGCCGGAATTCGTGAAGTTCATGACGTTAATAACGCCGGAAGAGTTGCTGTTTACAATTTCTCCTTGATTGAGAAAATAATCGAGGTGCGGGTCGCTCGAAAGGCCACTGCTGGAGATGATAGCTCCGGGTTGGGACAACAAATTGATCCGGCCCCCTGGCTCATTCAGCAAGCTGCCGAAGGCAGTGCGTCCGTTGTTGACCAACAGCAGGTTTCCGCTATCACCGGAGTAGGCCAAATTAATGGTTCCAAAATTGGTCAGCGGTGAGTTGGCGTAAAAAAGGTATTCGAGGTCCAATGTCCCGCTGGCGCCGACCGTCATGGAGCCGTTCATGGCCGATGCGCCCGCGCCGCCTGTGATTCGGCACACGCCGTTGACGCTTACGTGGCCGTTGAAAACAGCGTTTGCATTTAGCGATCCGCCATCGTCCACTGTCACGTTGCCGAAGAAGGTTGGAGTTCCAAACTGGTCACGGACAACATTCATTTCGCCGCCGGCCTTCACAGCCAGGTCGCCATGCACGGCGCTGTCGGTCATAGTGAACGTCCCGCCGGCCACCGGCCAGAGCACCCCTGGCGCGTTGCTTAGCGTGGTTCCACGGAGGGTTAGATTCGTGATCGCCCCGCCCTCGAATGTCGGCTCCAAGGTCAGAAGTCCGCCAACCAAGTCCAGGTTGGACAGGGTGGCCGTCCGCAAGTCCAGCCAACCGGAAGCAAATTGATAAGCTCCGTCACTGCCAAAGGCCAGTAAGTGGCCTGGCGTTACCGGGGCCGAGCCCGTGCCGCCGTTAAACCGTATCGTTGCCCCGCGGTTCGCCCGAAACGTTCCGGCCAATGTGCCGGAGAACCTCCCCAGGCTTAACGTCCCGGCCAGATTCGTGACCAGACCGGCGCTGGAGTCGAAATCCGAAACAGAAATGGCGCTTCCGCCCGCAGCATTGACCACCACTCCCTGGTTGATGAACTTGTCATCCGGACCGCCGTGCAGTGCTGTCGCGATGGACCCCGCGGCAATGCCGCTGGCGAGCTGGATGGTCCCCCCGGGCAGATTTTGCAGAAACCCCAGACTGTTTGCCGTTCCGTCGTTGTGAAGCGCAATGGCGTCGTCTCCGAGGTAGATTGAGCCTGAATTGCTCAATCGCCCGTAGAGGGCCAGGGTGGCGGTTTCAAGACCATAGGGACCCGCTATATCGTGAAACTTGACGGAACCACCGCCGGCGACGGTCAGAGCGGCGTCTCTGGCCACTTCCACGCTCCCATCGATGCCGCCCGCAATAGTCAACGTCCCACCGTTCTCCACTAAGATAGACCCGTGAAATGTCGCAACGCCATAATTGCCTCTCATCATCATTTGGCCCCCCTGGGCGAGGGTCAGCGGACCGCCATAGTTCGTGCTGTTCACGGAATTCAATTGCCCGCCGTTTTCCAGCGTGAAAACCGCGTGAACACTGCCGCCCGTCTCAGCCAGCACCCCGCCCTGGGTGGCTGTTAGGGCATTGGCATAGAAGGCCTTGCCCGTTATCGCCACGGTCTGAACCCCGTTGCTGTTACCGGCCCCCAATGTCAGGCTGTGGATAGACCAGCTATTCGGCGGGGTGCCCTGATCCAGGGTCACGGTATAAGTGCCGGCGTTAGTGATCCAGACGTCATCGGCGTTCGTCGCCCCATTCAATTGGCCTGGCACCTGATTCGGATTCCAATTGCTCGCGTCGCTCCAATCGCCGTCCGCGGTGTTGGTCCAGACAATCGTGGTAGCTGAAGCGTGCAAGGCGAACCCTGCGGCCAGCAGCGGCCACAACGCAAGACAAGAGAGGGCGCGGCCTTGTACCCACTGCCGCATCGGATGTTGTTTGGGTGGTTTCACGCGGCACATGATAGCACACAATAACAAAAAGCATACCGGCTGGGAGTCGCCGCCCTCATCCCGCTGCTGCGCAAGTTGCAACCTCGACGCCAGAGCCGATAGCCCGGTTCACGATCTGCTATCCGGCCTCGAAACCAATTCGAAGATCATCTGGTCTGCAATGCCGCGGCGGGGTTCTTGCCCCCGGCGCCGGGACTGGACGGACGACGAACAATTCCCGCAAGATCCTCCTTGAAGGGCGGCAGAGGCAGCCGCAGGACAGCATTTGTGGTAGCACCCTGGGTGGTTGCCAGCTTGGTTCCCGTTGCGGGGTCGTACCATTCGGCTTGGAATGTCCCGGCCGGCCAATGGGCCAGCAGAACTGCCCGGCCTTCCTGGACAGGTAGAGCCGGTTTGGTGGCGCCGGCAGGGAAGGAGGCGTCTGACGCAACGAGGTACAGGAGCGACTCACGGGCGCCGCTCAATCCAATCGCCGCGGGCGAGGCTGCACCGGAAGCCTGGAACTGAATATTCGTCCAGGAGCCCTGGCCCCAGTCGGTCCGCCTCAGAATCGAACCCAATGCTCTGTAGAGGTGATACAGGTTCTCGCTATGAATGTTCTGCCACCACCAGGACATCGCGGTGCCGACAGAACCGCCCAGGGCACCGCCCCAGATGCCCTGCCGCAGCCCGCGCAAGTAAGGGTCATTTTCCCGTTTCCATCCGCGCCAATCCGTGCCGAAGTCGCCAATCATCACCGGCTTGCCGTAGCGGCGAAGAAAAGACTGCGCCACCTGGCAAAGTCGTGTCGCCGGCGCCAGGTCTCCGTAGGAGTGATACATGGTAAAATCCAGCTCCGGCACGCGCCAGAGCGCCGGGCGATCACTGCTGCCGGTCAGGCTTGTCGTCACGAGATGATGGTAGGGGTCGTGGGTGTGCAGCCAGGCCCCCATCCGTTCGTGCCAGGCGGCGACATCGTTCGCCTTGAGATAGGAATAGACGTTGTCGATCTCGTTGAAAAACTCCCATGCAAGCAGGTTCGGGCTGTAGCCGTAACGAGCAATTAGGTAGCGGAGCCGCTTCTGGTAGATCTTCATGGCGGCCTTGCTCGTAAAAAACGCGTCCTGCTTGGCGCAGGGTCCGCCATTGATGCTGTTGTAAGGATTGTTTGGCCAGTTGTTGTTCCCGCCCCAATAATCCGGTTTGGATTCGAACATGCCGTGGTAATCCAGGCAGAGCAAAACATAGATACCCTGCCGTTGGGCGAGTTGCATGACGTAATCGAGCTGCCACGCGGCGCTCAGATCATAGTGGTTAAGCGAATGCTTGCTGACTTCGATTCCGAAAGCCCATGGGCACATCCAAATCCGGGCAAAGTTCTCGCCGGCCGAATGCATCGCCGGAAACCAATCGTCGTAATCATACGTGCCACGGCTTCCCGGCCAGCAGACGTTATGGCCGATAAGCCGCAGCGGTTTGCCATCCGTCGTCTCGAAGTATTCCTTGTCAGGCGCCACGCAGACATACCCCCTCTGGCCGGAGGGCGCGGAATCGCTCACCGAAAAGCGCATCCGGGCGGCCTTGCCGCAGGCTGACCCGTTGGTAATCACCGTGACCGCCACGGAATACTCGCCTGCCTCCGGCGGCGTGAACCGGACTCGCCACTCTGGCGCTCCCACCGCCTCCAACATCTGCCGATTTCCCGACAATGCGCGCCGGTAATCCTGATACCAAAACCCCGGCACGGATAGGGTTCGGCCCGAGGGCAGTTTGAACGCCGCATCGACCCGAATCACGTCCGGATCGAATGGGTTCGAGACGGACGGTATGTTCGCCAGGCGAAACTCGGCTCGAGACCAAAGCTCAGGCTGATTGATGAAGCTGATCCGAGCTGACGATTGACCGCGCAGGAGGGAGGGGGAAGCCAGGCATAAAGCCAGGAGCGCCTGTGCGGTTGTGAATAGTCCAATGCGTGGTGTGCGTCGATTCATGGGGCAATGTTACGGACACCGGAATGCGACAGGCAATAGCGATCGTCCGGCGGGTTGGGCGTCGGAAACGCTTACAGGCCATCGAGGTCGTCCCCAATCTCTGCTTTCCACTATCCATCAACAACTTACATCGCATCGCCCACCGCCGTGCCCGAATTTCGTCGGAAATCCTTACAAACTCCGGCTTCTTCGGAACAAGATTCCTTCACCAGTAATTCCTGACCCGCAGGCGCATATCTGCCTGCGCTCTAAGCACTTGCGAGCCAGGTCGCTGTCGGGTTGATTCCCGCTCGCCATTCTGGCATGACGTGTGCTAATTAGCCGAACAATGAATGCTAAAGCTATCTCCTGGGGGGATGGCAAAGATCGGGAAACCAATGAGAGAAACGAAAGGCAACGGAGTGAGGTTTCCATGGGCCTGTTGACACCGATCGAATGCAGTCTATTGTAGTAGCCGTTCTAAAAGATCAGAAAACGAATTATGAAGCAATATATCGCAGCGGGTGTGGTGGTGGGGCTGATGGGCTTATCGGCCATGGCCAGCCCGATTAACATTACCGTTGATAGCGGCGGCAGCCTGCTCAACACGGTCGGCGTCGCGACTAAAGCTCAGTACGGGCAGTCGAATAACAATCCTGTGAGCAATCTCGCGTTTCTGCAGGCCGAGATCGGGGATTGGAATGGAGCTACAATGACTCCCCCCCTAGGGCCACCGACCCTGACCGGGCTTTTGAATCTGGACAAGTCGTTCGACTTCACCAAGAGTGGAAGTACCTTCTCCTTATCCACCGCTTCGGGCATATACGACTACGCCGTGTTCCACTTCGGCGCAGGGCAAGCGGGCAGCTCGGGAGGTTATTGGGAGGCGCTTTACCTCAACGGCGCGGACATTAGCACACTCACGTTTGATGTCCCCGTTGTGAACGGAAAAAGCGTCGGCGGCATTTCGTCCGCCAGGTTCTTTATGGATCCGCCCGTCCCTGACGGAGGCGCGACTGTGGCTCTGCTTGGGCTCGGGCTTGCGGGGGTGGAACTCTTCCGCCGGAAAGTTCATGCCCCGCCGACGGAGGCGTAGCGCGACGCGGCCCAGGCTTGGCTGGCACCTATTCAACCCGCAGAGGCACGCGCAGGCGGAGGTCGTTCGAGGCCGCGCCAACGAGCAATTCGTATTGGCCAGTCTGGACGACATATTGTTTTCGACCAGTGTCCCAGGTGCGAAATCGTTCCACCGGGATGCTCATCGTAATCGCCCGTTGTTGTCCGGCGGCCAGGTGGGTGCGCGCAAATCCGCAAAGGGCCAGCCTCGGCAGCGTGGGACCGGCGTGCAACTTCTGAAAATAAACCTCTGAGACCTCATCGCCGTCTCGGGCGCCGGTGTTGGCAAGCGTGAACGAGAGCCTCACGGCGCCGTCCGCAGCGCAAGCCGCCTGGTCCATGCGCGCGTTTGTGTAGGTGAATTTGGTGTAGCTGAGGCCATAGCCGAAGGCGAACAGTGGCTTGCCTTTGAAATACCGGTAGGTGCGGCCGGCCATCGAGTAGTCGTCGAATTCCGGCAAATCGGAGGTCGCGCGATAGAACGTGACGGGCAGACGCCCTGCGGGGTTGGCGTTTCCAAAGAGCACGTCGGCAACGGCGCGTCCGCCCTGTTCGCCGGGATACCAGGCTTGAAGGATGGCAGGCAGATTTCTTGCCTCCCACGGCATGGCAACGGCGCTGCCGCTGCAATCGATAAAGATAATTGGCTTGCCCGTGGCCTTGAGCATTTTCAGCAAATGGGTCTGGACCGGCGGGAGCTCAATGCGTGTTCGATCACCACAATAAAAGCCGATGGTCTGGCTCTCTGCCGACCGGGGCCCCATCTGTTCGCCTTCGAGTTGGGAGTTGAGACCGCCAACGTAAATGACAACATCAGCCGCTCTGGCGGCAGCGATGGCCGCCTCCAGGGTCTGGGGCGAGGGCCTGTTGGAGCGGTCGCGCCGCACGGCCAGCGGACCGCCCGGCTCATACGTCACCTCGATAGCCGGCCCGGCGATCGTTTTGATGCCCTCGAGAATTGTTACTGGCCGGGCCGGGATGCCGGCGTAGTTGCCCTTCAAGACCTCCACTGATTTGGCGCTCGGCCCGATAACGGCAATGCGCTTAATCCTGGCGCGGTCCAGCGGCAACACCCCGTTGTTTTTCAGCAGAACGATGGATTCCTGGGCCACTTTCAGGGCCAATTGTTCGTGGGCGGGAGTGTCATCCTGCGCAATCGTGATGCCTGACCACGGCACCATGGCGGGGGGATCGAACAATCCCAATTGGAACCGGGCCCGGAGGTCGCGGGAAAGCGCCAGGTCGATCTGCTTTTCAGTAATGAAGCCGCGCTGCACCGCGTGGACTAAAGGGTCGTAATCCGCTCCCTGCGAGCAAAGGTCGCAGCCGGCCTTGACGCAGACGGCCGCGGCCTGCTCGGGTGTGGGGACATAATGGTGGCTGGTCCAGATGTCGTGGATAGCCCCGCCATCGGACACCACGAATCCGTCGAAGCCCCAGCGCTCCCGCAAGAGCGTAGTGAGGAGAAATGGGTTGGCGCAGTCCGGCACGCCATAGAAGGCGCTGTAGGCGGCCATCACGCCGCCCGCATGGGCCTGGCGGATGGCGGCCTCGAATGCCGGGAGGTAAGTGTCATAGAGATCAGTTTGCGAAGGGCGGGCATCCATGCGGTGGCGGTCGGGTTCGGGGCCGTCGTGGACGGCATAGTGTTTGGGGCAGGCGATGACCTTGAAGTATTTTGGATTGTCGCCTTGCAGCCCGCGGACGAACGCGACGGCCATCTGCGCGGTCAGGAACGGGTCTTCGCCGTAGGTTTCCTGGTTGCGGCCCCAGCGCGGGTCACGAACAATGTTGATGTTCGGGGCGAAGAAACTGATTCCGTGGTGAATGATGCAATTGCCATCGTGTTTGGCGGCGTAATCGTTGTAAATGGCCCGGGCTTCGGTGGAAATCACATCCGCTTCTTTATGAATCAACGATGTATCCCAGGTAGCGGCCATGCCAATGACCTGCGGAAACACCGTGGCAGGGACCGTGCTCACAACGCCATGAATGCATTCGTTGCGGTAACTGTAAGAAGGGATGCCCAGGCGAGGGATGGCCGGGGCGTCGGCGCGGGTTTGGGAGACCTTCTCAGCCAGAGACATCCGCCGGATGAGGTCCTTGACCCGTGCGTCCACGGGCTGGGAAGGGTCTTTCCAGATCGCTGGCCCCGGGACATGCGGCACTTCGAGGGCCTGGGGATATCCGGTGCTGATTGACTGGAAGAAATCTCCCGCGCGCGTGGAAGAAGACGGCGCCAGAGCCAACAACCCCGCGATGCCGGTGGTCAAGAGGGGAATCAGACATGATCGGAAGCGGCTTCTGGACAGCGTCATGATCGGGTCAAACATAGGTCATTTCCTATACCTTGGCGACTGCTCCCCGGAAAGCATATTTATTGCATAGTTCAGCTTGTTTCGGGACCCGTTCCCTTCTAAATTTTTGTCATGGCAACACTTGCACGAGCGGGTGCGGACCCCGAAAGCGCCACGATGCCGGAGCCGCTGCTGGAGCAGGGAGACCGGCTCACGCGGCAGCAATTCGAGGAGCGATACGCGCGCATGCCTTTCGTCAGGAAAGCCGAGCTCATCGAAGGAACCGTTTATATGCCCTCACCCATCCGAGCCAGGCGCCACGGCAAACCGCATAACCTCCTTGGGACATGGCTGGGGGTGTACGCCTCCGAAACGCCCGGAGTGGAATGCTTCGACAACTCGTCGGTTCGCCTTGACCTGGACAACGAACCCCAACCCGACCTTGTCCTGCTGAGACTCCCCGAAAGCGGGGGGCAGGCTCGCTTTTCGGAAGACGATTACATTGAAGGGGCCCCGGAGTTGGCGGTTGAAATCGTCGGCAGCTCGGCCGCCTACGACCTTCATCAGAAGAAGAGCGCCTACCGCCGCAATGGCGTGCGTGAATACCTTGCCTGGATCACCGGGGAAGGCCGCCTGGTGTGGTGGGAGTTGGCGCAAGGCCAATACGAGGAGATTCCAGCCGATGCCAGTGGTTTCCTCAAGAGCAACGTCTTTCCCGGTCTGTGGCTGGATACATCCGCCTTGTTAAGGGGCGACTTTAAATCCGTGCTCGCGTTATTGCGCCGCGGGCTGGAAAGCCCGGAGCATCGGGACGCCGCGGGACGGGGCTCTGAGGCTGAGGCACGGTGAACACACGCGGCAAACGCCTTTTGCAGAAATGCTTTGGCGTGCCTCGGTCCGTACCCTAGCATGGCAGGGTGAGTCCGGACCTGGGCGAGAAACTGACATTGAGAATCGAGGACGTGGCCTTCGGCGGCGAGGGCGTGGCGCGGCTCGATGAGTTTGTCATTTTTGTTCCCTTCACCGCCTTGGGCGAACTTGTGGAGGCCCAGGTCACTGAGGTCAGAAAGCGATTTGCTCGAGCGAGGCTGCTGTGCGTGATCGAGCCCGCGCCGGAGCGCGTCGAACCCCAATGCCGCTATTTTGGCGAGTGCGGAGGCTGTCAATACCAGCATTTGGCTTACGAGGCGCAGGTCCAGCTTAAGCGGAAGCAGGTCGTGGATATCTTCCAACGTATTGGAAGACTGGACCCCGCGATAATCGCGCCCCTGATCCCCTGCCCGCAACCCTACGGCTATCGCAACCGCATCATGATTCGAAGCCAATGGGATAAGTTCAAGCAGGCTCTTAACATCGGATTCATCCGCGCCGATAGCCGGCTGGTGGTCGATATCGAAGAATGCCAAATCGCCGAGCCGGCCCTCAACCTGGAAATTGAGCGTGTCCGCGCCAATCCGCCGCCCAAGGGCGGTTTAAAGGTCGTGCTGCGCATCCCGCCCAAGGATTGGGAGGTGCCGCCGGACTCGTTCTTTCAGAACAATTTCTTCCTGTTGCCCAAGCTGGTGGAAGTGGTGCGCGAAAGGCTTCGAGAAAGCGGCCGGCGGCGCCTGGTCGATGTGTATTGCGGGGTGGGGTTCTTCAGTTTGGAGTTGGCGGACGTGCTGGACTCCTTCGTGGGCGTCGAGCTGGATCGGCTGGCAATTGAGGCCGCCAAACGCAACGCGGCCAGGCGAGGCCTCTCGCACGGCCATTTTGTCGGTGGTTCGGCCGAGGAATTGTTGCCCGGCCTGCTGGCTCAATCGAGCCCCGATGCAACAGCCGTGCTGCTCGATCCGCCGCGGAAGGGCTGCCGGCCTGAGACCCTCCAGGCCCTGCGCCAGGTTCGGCCCGGCCAGATTCTCTACGTCTCGTGCCACCCGGCAACCATGGCGCGAGACTTGAACGTTTTAGGCGCGGGCGATGTCTTTAAAGTGGCGCATGTAATCCCTTTGGACATGTTCCCGCAGACCTCGCATGTCGAATGCGTCGCCGACCTCCGTCTGGGCCAGGTCGTGCCGGGCCAGAAGCAAAACTGAACTTGCCAATTTAATGGACATTGATTCAACATTGCGCCGCCACATGACAACGGAACAGAAAGTGAGCGCAAACGGGAAGTCGCTCTTGCGCCTGGCGCCCTGGCTGACGGGGGTGGGGGCTTTGCTGGTTTACCTGGTCACGCTCAGCCGCTGGATCACCTCCGGAAGCCTCCTGCCTGTTGCCGAAGTGTCGGGCTGGGCTTGGCAGCCGCAGCTCTTTAGCCCCATCTTCTGGCTGGTGACCCTCCCCTTGCGGTGGCTTCCCGCCGCCGCCATCCCGCTGGCCTTGAATGCGCTCTCGGCGGTTTGCGCCGCCTTGGTCCTCGTTTTGCTGGCGCGCTCGGTTTCGTTGCTGCCCCAGGACCGGACGCTTGAACAGCGCTTGCGCCAGCACAACGACGGCGGCCTGCTGGGTGGCAAGACCGCATGGATCCCGCCGGTGCTGGCCGCTCTGGTTTGCGGGCTGCAACTGAGCTTTTGGGAGAATGCCACCGCCGCTTCGAGCGAGATGCTGGACCTGCTCCTGTTTGCCTACGTCATCCGGTGCCTGCTCGAATACCGGATGGACGAGCGGGATTCCTGGCTCGCGCAGGCCTCATTCGTGTGCGGATTGGGCATGACCGGCAATTGGGCAATGGTGGGGTATTTTCCGCTGCTGCTGGCGGCAATGATCTGGATCAAGGGGCTGAGCTTCTTTCAGGCGCGCTTCCTGGGGCGAATGTTTCTCTGGGGATTGGCCGGCCTTTCCTTTTATCTCCTCTTGCCGCTGGTCCAAGCAGTGGATGGAGCCTCGCATCTTGGTTTCTGGACGGCTCTCAAACTCAATCTGGGCGTCCAAAGATTTGCCCTGCTGGCCGTCCCCTACAACAAAGCCGCGCTGTTTGGCGGCCAGTCGCCTCTTTGGATTCTCGGCCTGACGTCGCTGCTGCCGGTGGCATTCCTGGGCATCCGGTGGACCTCGCGGGGAACCGATACGAACCTCCGGGCAATGGCCCTCTCCCGGTTCATGTTCCGGGTCATTCATATCGTGTTCCTGGTCGCGTGCGTCTGGGTAGCCTTTGACCCTCCTTTCAGTCCACGCAATCAGCATCCCGGACTGCCGTTCCTGACGCTCTATTATCTGGGCGCGCTAAGCGTCGGCTACTTCAGCGGCTATGTGCTCCTCATCTTTGGCCAGCAGCCGGCACGCCGCTTTGCGCGGCCAACCCCGCTCGAAGCTCGGGTGCTGAACGCGACCCTGGTGGGAGTTGTCTGGGCCTTGCTCGTTATTGTTCCGGCGGGTCTTCTGGCCAGGAACCTGGGGCATGTTCGCCTGACCAATGGCCCAATGTATCATGAATATGCGAGCATGATGGCCGAGAGCCTGCCCCAGAGCGGCGCGGTCCTCCTCAGCGATTATCCGAAACCCTTGCTCCTGCTGGAGTCCGCCCTCGCCCAAAGCGGCAAGGCTAAGAATTTTCTCTTCCTCCAAACCGATGCCATGAAATGGCCCGACTACCAGCGGTTCCTCGAACGGACCCGCCCGCAATGGTGGCGCCAGGTCCTGCCCTCCCAATGGCAAGGCTCCGTGCCAACCAGCCTCCGACGCCCCCTGTCCGATGATTCCATCCTTCGCCAGGTTTGGGCCCTTTCCAGAAACAGCCCGGTTTACTACCTGCACCCTAGCTTCGGTTACTTCTTTGAGGTCTTTTACCCGGTGCCCCATGGGATGGTCTATCGCCTCGAGCCGTACCAGACCAATATGCTCCTGGCCCCGCTCCCCTCAAAGGCGGTCGTGGCTGAAAATGAAGCCTTTTGGCGCCGGGCCTCCAACGAGATTCTGGACCCCCTGCAGGCGGCCATTGCGCCCTCATACGCCGACTCTCGGCCGGGGCCGGCACAATGGCTCAGTCGGCGAGCCCACCTGGAGAGAATGACCAATTTCGATGCCGTCTCGCTGGGGGCGGAATACTCGCGCGCCCTCGATTTCTGGGGCGTCGAGCGACAGCGGGCGAATCAGTTGGCGGAGGCGGCCGCTTGTTTTCAACTGGCCCTGCGGCTCAATCCTGAGAACGTCGTGGCCAAGGCCAATCTCGACTGCAATCAAGACCTGCAAGCCGGGCGGAAGACCTCGGCACAGGTTGCCATGACCGACCCGTCTGGTTCGGCCCACCAATGGGACGCTCTGATCGGGGCCTATGGGCCTTATGACGAGCCCAACCACTGCTATGAGGAAGCGGTCGCCTTTGCCAACGGCAATAATTATCGCCAGGCCGTCGAGAACTTTGCCCGCGTCGAGGCCCTGGCCCCCGATGAGCTCGCTCCCCGGCTCTGGCTGGCCCATCTCTACAATATGAAGGGCCTGCCGGACCAGGCACTTAACGAGGTCCGCAAGATCTATGCCCGCCCGGACCTCTTTGGTTCCCCTCCCACCGATTATGCCGATATTCTCTTTGTCGAGACCTCGGCTCACCTCCTCAAGGGTGACACCACGGCCGCCGCCGCGGCGGTCAACAAGGCCCTGGACGGCGCCCCGTCGGATGATTATCTGCGCAGCATGGCGGTTCGGGCTTATCTGAGATATAATTACTGCTCCAACGCCATCAGCCTTGTCGAGCAACGCCTCAAGGCCAGGCCCAACGACACCAACTGGCTGGCGGTGGCCTCCCAGGCCTACATCCAGGCCGGCGACTACACCAATGCCCTCGATAGAATCGACCGCGATCTGAATCTCCTCCCCCAGAACCCCACCGCCCTTTGTAACAAGGGATTTGTCCTGATTCGAATGCGCGCCTTCGACAAAGCCATACCGCCCCTTAAAGAAGCTGTCGCCATGGACAGCACCAATGTCAACGCGCGGCTCAACCTCGCCGTCGCCTATTTGGGTGCCGACCAATTGGAACCAGCCAAAGCGACTTACCTTTCCATGCCGAAGCAGGTGGCCCACATCTTTCCCGTCCTCTACGGCTTGGGCGAGATTGCGTATCGCCAGCACGACACCAACGCCGCCATTGGATACTACCAGGCCTGTCTCTCCAACAACGTCTCCGCCCAGGACCCGCGTGTCCAACACGAGCTTGACGCCGCCAGAGCCCGCCTCAGAGAGCTGCGGCCCGGCGCGCCCTGAGGTTCCAGGACCGGGGATGCGGGTCACCCACGTCATCACTCGTCTGATTGTCGGCGGGGCGCAGGAGAACACGGTCGCCTCGGTTCTTGGGCTGGGGCGCAAACCGGACCTCGAGGTCGATCTGATTTCCGGCCCTACTTTTGGTCCGGAAGGGTCTCTGGAATCCGCTTTCGCCGGGGCCGCCCACCAACTCACCGTGGTGCCCTCGCTGGTTCGTCCTATTGCTCCTTGGCGGGATTTGCGCGCCTTGCGCGCGCTCACGGCCATCTTCCGCCGGCGGCGCCCTCAGATCGTTCACACACACAGCGGCAAGGCCGGCGTTCTGGGCCGGCTCGCCGCGGCGCGCGCGCGTGTCCCTATCCGCGTCCATACGATTCATGGGCCTTCCTTCGGTCCGTTTCAGGGCCCTGCCGCCAATTGGGCGTTTCGGCTCGCAGAACGGCGTGCCGGCGCCGTCACGACCCATTTCGTTGTGGTCGCCGATGCCATGAAGCGCCAATACCTGGCGGCCGGCATCGGGCGGCCTGAACTCTACACGCGAATCTATAGCGGTTTCCGATTGGAGCCTTACCTCCAGGCGCAAAATGACCCGCAAATGCGCGCCCGGCTCGGCCTCGAACCCGCCGATGTCGTGGTGGGGAAGGTGGCCCGTTTGTTCAAGCTCAAGGGCCATGACGATCTGCTGGCCATCGCCCCTGAAATTGTGCGACCCTGTCCCAACGTGAAATTCCTCTTGGTCGGTGACGGGGCCTGGCGGGCGCGATTGGAACAACGGGTGCGCTCGCTTGGCTTGGAGCGCCATTTCGTCTTTGCGGGTTTGGTCCCACCAGACGAGATGCCTCAGTGGCTCGGTATCATGGACATCCTCATTCATCTCTCGCGCCGCGAAGGACTCCCGCGGGCGTTGCCGCAGGCCCTGGCGGCTGGGCGGCCCGTCATCGCCTACGACTCTGACGGCGCCGGCGAGGTGTGCCTCGACAACGAAACCGGATTTCTGGTCCGGCCGGGAGACCTGTCCACCTTGACCCATCGCCTTTCTGGCTTGGCCGCCGACGCGGACCTGCGCCAGCGCTTGGGGAGCCAGGGCCGAAAACTGGTGGCAGACCGTTTTGGGGTGGATCGAATGGTGGACGAATTGCACCAACTCTATTTGCGTTTGGCGGCCCGGTGAGCTTCCCCTTCAATGTCTATTTGCTGGCGGTCGTGAGCGCCTGCGCCACGGCTCTGGCAACCCTTCCGTTGTGGCGCAAGTGGTGCGTTCGCACGGGCGTGGTCGATGACCCGGGCCACCGGAAGATCCATGCCGAGCCCGTTCCCCTGGCCGGGGGACTGGCGGTGATGACCGCCCTGCTGGCGCCGACGCTGGCCGCCTGGGTTGTCCTGTGGCTCCATGGGTTCGGCGGCGGACTCGGCCACGCATTGACAATCGCCAAAATGCCACCTGGCGCTTCCGTTCCCGCCCCGCCCGATGCCACCCCTGCCTTTCTCCTCGGCTACGGCCTGAGCCGGCGCGCCATCCAACTGGGCGTCATCCTCCTGGGAGCGGGAGGGATGCTCATTGTGGGTTGGCTCGATGATAAATATGAACTGCGCCCGGCGCCAAAATTCGCCGGCCAACTGCTCGTAGCCCTGATGGTCGCGGCCAGCGGGGTGCGAATCACGCTCTTTGTGCCAAGCATTCTCTTCAGCTACGCCGTTACCATTCTCTGGCTGCTTACGGTGGTCAATGCCTTCAACTTCATGGATAACATGAACGGACTCTGCGCCGGTTTGGGCGCTATCGGAGCCTGGTATTTTGCCATCGCCGCCGCCGCCCTGGGCCAATATCTCGTCGCGCTGCTCGCCTTCCTGACCTTTGGCGCTCTCCTGGGTTTCCTGCCCTACAACTTCCCTCGAGCGCGCGCCTTTCTCGGAGACGCGGGCAGCCACCTGGTCGGTTACTTGCTGGGGGCTTTGGCCATTCTCCCCCATTTTTACACGGCTCAACATCCGCGGCGGTGGGCGGTGCTCATCCCTCTGTTTGTGCTGGCCGTTCCGTTGGCCGATCTGGTGAGGGTGGTGGTTCTTCGATGGCGCATCAAACAGCCCTTCTATGTAGGCGATACCAACCACCTCTCCCACCGCCTGGTCCGCCTCGGCTTGAGCCGCTCACAAGCCGTGCTCATCATCTGGCTGGCGGCCGCCGCCATCGGCGGATTGTCCTGCCTCGTCTAAAAGCCTGTTTTAAGATTGATAGGGGCAGGGATGGCTCGAAGGCCGCCCTCCCTCCGAACCCGCGCCATTGCAGGAGACGAGGTGACGAGTCTCTGATCACGATTTTTCGCGCGCCTTGGCATCCGGTCAGAGACTCGTCACCTCGTCTCCTACAGAGATCGAATTGCGCGCGGCTGCTGTCATGGCCTTCGCACCCACGTCTCAGGATGCGCCTGGTGATCGTTGTTCAACCGCACGGCGTTGGACCAGGGGCTGAACAGCACGCTGGGCCGCATGCCCTCGACGTGCCCATCACAGGCGGCGATATTGTAGCTCTGGCCGTGCCTTGGGGGATAGTCCGCCGCTGCCGACCCCGGCCCGCCCTCCGCTGTGTGCGGCGGCGTGTCCAGGGTCCACCAGCCAGCTTTCGGCTCGGAGAGGATGCAGTTGATCTGGGAGTCGGCGATCGCGATCATCTCACTGGGCGCACGGACCCTCGACTGCCGGATGGGCGGCGCGTTGCTAACCCCGAGAACCGCCCACGCTCCGAGTCCGAGGCCCGAGAACCAGCCCTGGTAAGTGCCATACGCGTTATACGCATAACTTCCGATGTAAGGCGCCCCGCCCGGATCCCCCGCACCCGGCGTCCGTGAGGAAATCGGCCCAGCGTATCCAGGGCAATGGTAGGCCCGATTGGTCCAGTTCAGGGGATAGTACGGAGCTATTTCGTCCACCCACTCAGCAACGACTTGCGACGCCTTCACCTGAAGCGCGTAGGGGTACGTGCTGCGGTTGTCGTCCAAGTACATGGCCAAGGCAATCCCCATTTGGCGGAGGTGGTTCTTGCAACTGGTGGACTTGGCTTCGGCCTTCGCCATTGAGAGCGCTGGCAGGAGCATCGCCGCCAACAGGGCTATGATGGCGATGACAACCAACAGCTCGATCAAGGTAAAGCCGCCTCCCCCAGGACTGCGCGGCCGCCGCACGTCAGCGCCGTAATGCGGCGGAGACGCGAACCTTAGCGCCGAAACGACGCCCAGGACGGCTCCGAGGATCCAAATATGCCTGGATTTCGTCATGGTGAGAATATCCACGTCTCAGGGTGCGGTTCGTGGTTGTTGTTCAACCGGATGGCGTTGGCCCGGGGATCGAACAGGAGGCTGGGCCGCATGCCCTCGACGTGCCCATCGCAGGCCGCAAAGTTGTAGTCCCGCCCATGCCGTGGCGGGTACGCCGCCGGGTCCAGCGCCAGCCCGCGCTGTAGGGTCTGCGGCGGCACAAAAAAACGGCTCGCGCCCCCGTCAGGATAGAAGGATGTCCAATCGATCTGAGAGTCGGCAAACACAATCATTTCACTCGGGGCTCGCACCATTGACACCCGAACCGGCGGCGCGGAGGTGTTCCCTGCACCGGCCCCCGCATAAGCCTCGGCTCCGAGGCCGAGACTTGACCACCAGCTCAGATCGGTGCCGTATCCATTGTAGGCGTAGCTTCCGATGTAGGGCCTCAGCGATCCGTACTGCCCGTTGCCGGCAGCGCGTGCTAAAACTGGTCCTTTATACCCCGGGCAATGATACCCTCGGTTGGTCCAATTGAGCGGATAATACGGAGCCATCTCGTCCACCCACTCGAGAAAGTCGCTCTGCCCGGCCCACACCATGACGTAAGGGTACGTGCTTCGGTTGTCGTCCAGGTACATGGCCAGCCCGAGACCCATTTGCCGCAGGTGGTTCTTGCAACTCGTGGACCTGGCCTGAGCCTGCGCCATGGATAGAGCTGGCAGGAGCATCGCCGCCAGCAGGGCTATGATGGCAATGACAACCAACAGCTCGATAAGCGTAAACGCCGACGCCGTGAAAGGGGCCGGCTTGCCCTCCCGCCGCGCGGGCGAACTCAGGCCCTGCTTATGGCTCGATGTAAACATCATCGGATATGTTCATTATTGTGCGCATCTCAGAATCTTGTATGGCGCCTCCTCTCTCATTAACACCCTGCTTCAGCAGGGTGCAATCTGGACCCGCGCCGCAGTCAACTGTTTCAACAGTTTGCTGAGCGCACACCGTTATCACGGTTGACGGTCATCGGCGCTCGGCAGCCACCCCGCTAAAGCCGGGTGTTAATGAGAACCGCACCGCAGATTTTGAAATGCGCACGTTCCTATTCATCGCTTCGCCTGAATCTTGCATCGTTCTTACCACAGGCCACAGCCTCCGGGCCGGGCCTCTCGAGGGCGGAAAAAGGGTGGAACCGATCCCAGCCCTTCTGTTGAGCGTAACGTCCCGCTTGCCTTCCCGCCGCGGCGGGCACCCGCCCAAGCCGGGCTTCGCATTACGCCCCGGCCCTCTCTCGGGCAAGCCAGT
>JBJKSV010000441.1:0-2928 GCA_046703605.1 Limisphaerales bacterium | reverse complement strand
GTCGGCAGCATTCCGGGGTTTTGCGGCGCGCAGAGGACTGCGCGCCCTACCCACGTGAAATGGTCGGGTTCGAGCATTCGGGGTTCTATTTTTTTCCTTTATTATTTGAACAGAACCCTTTAGCCTTCCTTTCCACGGGTCGGTTCAGAAGAAAGTGACTTTGGGGAGACAGTGATGAAAACGCCACGCGGATTCACCTTGATCGAACTGTTGGTGGTGATTGCCATCATCGCCATACTCGCCAGCCTGTTACTGCCTGCCCTTACCCGCGCAAAAGAAAGGGCCAAGGCTACGGTCTGCCTGAACAATCTCAAGCAGTGGGGATTGGCCACGCAACTGTTTGCCCTGGACCACAGTGATCTACTGCCCAAGGACGGCACGCCTAACGGCACATCGCTCGATGAGGGCTGGTACAACGATTTGCCGCGTGTCCTCCGCCTGCCACCCTACCGGGCGATGCCCTGGCACACCAACGCCAGCATCGAGCCGGGCCGCTCACTTTGGATTTGCCCTGCTAACCGCCGGCGGAGTAACGGGAATAATCTCTTCCATTATTGCCTGAACGAGCATGTGAACGGAACCGGCGCCGGCAACCAGGTCCGGCTTTGCGCAATTCGCGCACCAGTAAGGACCGTCTGGCTGTTCGACAACGGCAAGCTCGCCGGCGTCGCGCAGCAGAACAACGTCCACACCAATCTCCACAGCCGCGGAGCGCAGTTTACCTTCCTCGACGGCCACTCCGCGCGGTTCCGGAACACCGAGTATTGGGACTTCAAAGCCCAGGCAGGCCGAACCAACAACCCGGACCTGGTTTGGATTCCTTAGTTCAATAGCCCCCTGTCGGGTCGCCCGGCACGCACCAAAGCAGCCCCGGGTGCAGGAGCCGTTCCTGATTGAATTTCTCGTATTTGACGGCGAGCACATGGCCGTCGAAGGCAAGCATGATTCCGCCGATCTTGCCGTGGCGGCGTCCGAGGCCCTCGCCTTGGGTCGGGGCGCTGGATGCGTCATTGTAGCAGCTCTGACCGGGAAAGAACTTGTAGTAGTTGGCCTCGTCCGGTTCCCAAACATAATAAGCCTCCGGGTTGAACTGGCCCAGGCGGTAGGTGCGGCCATTATAGCCGCCATAATCGGTGATGGCCCCGTTCCAGACGTAGGTGGAAAGCTTGTTCTGGCGAAGCACGTAGTATCTGTTGTTATTCGTAATGTCGGCGGGGCAGATATAAACCTGGAAGTTCTTGATGTAAGTCCAGAGCTGGCCTCCCTGGTAGGCCGCCTGCCGGTTGGCAATATTTAACTGCGGCGGAGCCCCGTTGGTTGGCGTGTAAAGCCACCCCGGCAGGTCGTTGCCCCAGTTGGGGTAGGGCATCCGGTCCTGGTTATCCGTGGCGTACATCTGGGTGGCCAGCCCGATCTGCCGGTTGTTGTTCACGCAGGTCGTTCGCATCGCCTGCGCCTTGGCCGAAGCGAGGGCTGGCAGGAGCATCGCCGCCAGAATGGCAATGATGGCTATGACCACCAGCAGTTCAATAAGCGTGAAGGCCGCCTCCCGAGGTCCGGCCGCTTTGTCACGTCGCATGACGGTTATCTTCTTCATAAGCGGGTATCGGCTGGAAAAGCTTACCACCTCCGCCAGGGCGGGCAAGCACCAATTGAAGCCGGGGGCAAAGTCACCTCGCCTTCCTGCCCACCCACCGCCGCATCGCTTCGGCATCTTGCTCCGGTTGCCCAGCCGTGTTAGCCTGCCGCCCGTGAGCACGAAGAACCCATTTCCTGGATGAATCCTTTCTTCGAGCAGCAGTGGCATGGCGTGCATACGGGGCTGATCCTCGGTTGCCGCCGCGCTTCGGATGCGCCTCTTTTGCCCGAAGACGCCGCCCGGGCCGGGCAACTCCCGCGGCAGGATATCACGCGAACAGCACAATGAAAAGATACAATGTCGGCATTGTTGGTTATGGCTGGGCCGCGACGGCCCACATTCCGGCCATCAACGGCACCACTCTGGGCCGAGTCACGGCGATCTGTTCAGGCCGCCCGCTGGATGCCGCGGCGCTTGCCGCCCGATACGAGGGCCCGGTACGCGTCTATCGTGAACTGGACGCGATGCTGGCTGGTCCGGACATTGATGTGGTCTCGATCTGCAGCCTGCCAAGTGCGCATGCCGCTCAGGCCATCCGCGCCGCCAAAGCCGGCAAACATCTCATTATCGAGAAGCCGCTTTGCTTGAACGCCAAGGAGCTGCGTTCCCTTCGCCGGGCGCTGGGTGACGCGAAGGTCCGAGCCTGCGTCTGTTTCGAGTGCCGGTTTTCGAGCCAGTTTATCGCCACCCGCGCCCTGCTGGAGAGCGGTCTATTGGGACGGCTGCACTTTGGGGAGATTGATTACTATCATGGCATTGGTCCCTGGTATGGCCAGTTCCGCTGGAACGTGCTCAAGAGCGAGGGTGGCAGCGCGCTGCTTTCGGCCGGCTGTCATGCGCTCGATGCCTTGTTATTGTGCATGGATTCAGAGGTGATCGAGGTGTTCAGTTACGGCGCCCATTCGGCCAACAAGGTGCTGGCCAAATACGAGTATCCCAGCACCAGCGTCACCCTCCTCAAGTTCAAGAACGGGAGCATCGGCAAATGCGCCTCCTGCCTGGACTGCGTCCAACCCTATTACTTTCATACGCACCTGGTCGGCGCCAAGGGGAGCCTTCTGGATAACCGGTTCCATTCCAGTGATCTGGCGACCGACAAAGCGGCGTGGAGCGTTCTTGGCTTTAAGCCGCTGGATTCGGGTGATGTCTCGGATCACCCCTACCAGCGGCAATTCGAGGCCTTCTTCAGCTCGCTGGAGAAAGACGAGGAGATGCCTCTCACCAACTTCGAAACTGCCGCCAGAACTCACGAGATCATTTTCGCCGCCGATCGCTCGGCGCTCCAGGGC
>JBJKSV010000440.1:0-2705 GCA_046703605.1 Limisphaerales bacterium | reverse complement strand
CCGCATCCATCGTGGTGGCACATGTGGTAGCTCCAGCAGGTGTCCATCGGATCACAGTAATGTACCCCGCTGCAGGAGTCTGCGGTGTTGCACGTATTGTCGCCGCCCGTGGTGCCGCCGCATCTATCGTCGTAACCACAAGTGTGGGTGGTAGCGCATGTGTTACCAAAATTATTGCAGGCGTCAGTGGTTTGGCAACTGTCGCTGACGCAGTAGTTGGTACCGTAGCAGTCATCCGAGAGGGCGCAACTGTGCGTCGCGGAGCACGAGTCCGTCCCGGTGCAGAGGTCCTTACTACCATCCGCTGTGCCCGTACAGGTATCCGTCCAGCAGACGTTGTTCGAGACACAGATGTCGCTGGCGCTACAACTGTGGACAGTGCCAGCACCGCAGGAGTCGGTCCCGCACCAGTCGCAGTCGGCAAGCGATTGCTCAGAGCCAGCGTCGGAGGCCGCTCGGGCACGGCGGGCGGGAGACGCGCCCGTGATGAGCAGGCCACCCTGCACGAGCGAGGTCGTTACCTTTCTCACGAAGTCCCTTCGGGTGATGTTGAGCGCCGCGGCTTTGGTTTGTTGGGTTTGTGACGGAATCTGGAGCGGGGCCTGCGCCGGTTGGCCCTCGACCGAAGCGGGCATTCGGATGTCTTTTCTCATAGCATCGTGGTGTGTGTTTGCGTTGGTACGATCTTCTTCCGGACTGCAAATCAAGCGCGGCGTCTGAAGCCGGGAATGGTCTGACGTTCGGGCCAAGTTTACTCCCTGCCGCACGGATTTCAACCGGAAAGGCTTGCGGGGGGAGTACAGAGTTCTGTACCCCCGGAAGACGGAAATGGATGAAGGCGAAGGATGTGCCGGAGCCTTGAAGGCCGGCTCAACTCGCGGCGGACAATTTGCCGCTCGCGAACTGTCGGGCCCCCGTTCAAAGCCGGTGCGGCAGGCGCGGGGGACCGGAGATCCAAGCTCGTGGGTCGGAGATTTGAAGTCTCAGGTGGCGGGGAAAACAACAGTTCATTGTAGAGGGAATCGAAAGCGCCGGACCACGGCGCTTTGGCTCGGAACCGGATCAAGATCAGAATTGCTGGGCGGAATAAAGGCCGACGCAGTTCTCACTTGTCTTCGGCTTCGAAGGCCGCCACCAGCGGACAATGATCGGAGGCTGTCCCCCATTCCGGGGAGGCCAGGACGTAGGTTTCATCCTTGACCCATTCCCGCGCCATGCCCGGGCTGAGGAGAATGAAATCAACGCGGCTATACGTATCGGCCTTCGGATAATAAAGCGTCCAGGTGATGGTTCGTCCTTCCGCCCCGGATGGACCGCCCCTGGGGCTGCCCGGTGTCTTCTCGCCCGGCCGGGTATCGACCAACCTGCGCCGCTCCCGGTCCGAGTCAATCAGAACAGTGTAAGAACAATGAATAAGCGTTTCTGACCCCGCTACGGCGCCGTGGAACACGCAATCGCCTGCCGTTCTGATGCCGCTGGCGGGGGGCAAGAGATGATGCAGGGAGAAGGCATGTGGCTTTCGCAGTCGTACTTGCATAGGCATTCGATTTTGGCGAAATTATCCCTGTGAACAGCGACAATTTAAAGGGTGTGCTACGCTGATGCTCTACCGCGACCTGATTGAGCGGTATCGGATTCGCAACGAGCCGCTTATGCGTGAACTGCTGCGGTTCGCCTTCCGCAACACCGGTTCGATGCTTAACGTGAGCAAGCTGCACCGGGACTTCCGCTCGCTGGGTTTTGAGGCCTCCAAGAACACCCTTTTTGAATACCTGCGTTGCTTGGAGGACAGCTTTTTGTTGTTTCTTGTCCCGAAGCGGGAGCGTTCCCTGCGAAAGCAGGCGCACAACCCCAGGAAGGTACATGTCATCGACCCTGGCTTGGTGGCGGCATTTGAAAGCCACCCTGACCGCGATAGGGGGCATAAACTGGAAACCACCGTGTTCCTCCAGGTTCGGCGTCGGACCAAGGCTCTTTTCTATGACACCGACGGCGGCGAGGTGGACCTGTGCGACGAGGAGGGCACGGAGTTCTGGAACGTTTGCTGGTCTTTGGGTGGCGCCGATACGGTTGGCCGGGAACAGGCTTCAATGCGGTTGGCTCGCGCACGCTATCCCAAAGCCAGGGGGCGATTGCTTTTCCACGAATACGCCCCCACGGCCCTGCAGGCGATTCCAGAAGCCGAGCCGGCCTGGCGCTGGCTGCTGCAGGAGGCAGCGGCTCCCGGCAAACAATTCGCCACGCCTTCGGAGAAGCTGCGTCCGGCGCTTTGGCTCGGAACGGGATCAAAATCAGAATAGGGCCATTAACTTGATTCCCCTTCCGTGGAGGTGGCGGAAAAACGCCCCAACATGTTGTGCGTATTTGATTCGCAAAGCGCGGTTCGTTGGGTCGGGGGCGCCCCCATCCTAGTGTGGTGTCTCTCAATTAACTTTACGTATGACCGAGAGTGCGACAAGCGTGATTCTGGGCCAAAGGCAGGCAAAACGCCTCCCTAGTACGTAAACTTATGAGACACTACACTAGCGGAAAAAGTGAGGACTGGCCCCAAAGCCCGCGCAATTCTTGAAAGTCGCTCATCTGTCTTCAGCTTCGAAGGCGGCTAAGAGCGGACGATGATCGGAGGCCATCCCCCATTCAGGGCAGGCCAGGACATAAGTTTCATTCTTGACCCATTCTCGCGCCATGCCCCGGCTGAGCAGGAT
>JBJKSV010000439.1:0-2688 GCA_046703605.1 Limisphaerales bacterium | reverse complement strand
TCCTCCAGCGCGGCGTCCAAATGGGGGGCGATTTGCGCCCAGGTCGAGTCGCTTTCGTTAGAGCGCAATTCATTCATAGCGGCTGCCTCCTGTTCGCGCGCGCGGCGCCGCACCTCGGAACGAATCGCGTTGGCGGCCAGGTTCCGGGCCGTGCGGTGCAGCCAGCCCGACAAGACTGGGCGCCCTATAAGCCGGCGCGCGTTTTGGGCCAGTGCCACGAAAGCGCCCTGAGTCACGTCCTGCGCCAGGGCTGCCTCGCCAACCATCCGGAACGCGGCGGAATAGACACAATCGACATGCCGGCGCACCAGTTCGGCAAAGGCGGCTTCCGATCCGTTCCTGGCGTATTCGCCCAGGAGCCGTTGGTCACTCAGCTTCTTCACTCACTGGATAGTAACCGCCGAGCCTCAAATCGGACAGGCAAATGGGGGAGAGGATTCCAGAACGCACAAGGAACTGGGAATCCGAGTGGCCAAGCCTGTAGGGCCAGGGCCTGTCCAGACCCGCGGATGCATCCCGCCAGCAGATGGGCTATAATCGCCTCGCGCTACTCCGCCACGGCCAAATCCATGTCTCGGGTGTAGTAGAGAATCCGACCGCAGTTGCCGCAGGTGACCAGTTCCTTTTTGGCCTGGCACATCACCAAAACCTGGGGAGGCAGGCGCATGTGGCAACCGCCGCAAACCCCGTGCTGGACCCCAACAACGACGTTCTCACCTTTGCTCCGCACCAGGCGCTCGTAAGGTCCCCGAACGCTGGCATCCACCGCCGCGGCCAGTTCCTCTCGGTTGGCCTGGAGCTTGGCCAGTTCGTCCCTGAGATTCTGCTCGCGCGCGTCAAGCTTGGCCTTCTGTTCGTCGCCGTCGGCTTTTATCTTGCCGAGCGCCGCCGTGCCCCGCGTGATTTCCTTCTGACCCGCCTCGCCCTGTTCCATCAGGGCGATTTCCTGATCCTCAATCTTGAAAATGGCGGCCTTGCACTGGTCGATTTCGTGGGCCAGGGCGCGGTATTCGTCGTTCTTGCGGGTCTGAAATTGCTGGTTGGCATAGCGGGTGATCAGGTCCTTCTTAGCCTCGACCTCCAGCTCGAGGTCTTTGCGGTTGGATTCGAGTTGCTTCAGATTGGCCTTGGCCTGCTCCAATTCCAGCTTAACCTGTTCGTATCTGTCCTGGAGGGCCTTGCGTTCAGGCCCGATGTGGTCCAATTCCGTCTCCAGCCGATGGATTTTCCTATCCCGGTCCTGTAAAATCAGCAGTTTTTCTATTGTATCAACCATGTCCGCAATCCCGTTGCGGATGAAGCGTATCGTTCTGCGGGAACCAAGTCAATGCGGGGGTTGGGGCATTTTATGGGTTTATCGCGTTGCGCAATTCGGTTCGGTGCGCTAGAAAACGGCGATGCGATTTATCGGCACAGTCATTGAGAAGCTGCAGCGGCATCCCAAGCGGATCGTCTTTCCCGAGGGCGCCGAACCGCGCGTGCTCCAGGCCGCCCGCCAGTTTTTCTCGCTTCGCCTGGGCGTGCCGGTCCTGCTCGGCAATCGGACCCGGATCAAGCAGACCGCCGCCGCACTGGGCATTTCGCTGGAGGGCATTCGCATCATCAATCCCGAGGAGAGCGAAGACCTGGAGAACTTTTCGCATCGTTTCGAGGTCTTGCGCAGGTACAAGGACCAAGGCATGAAGGCCTTCGAGGCGCGGGACGCCATGCTCCAGCCCAACTATTTCGGGGCCATGATGGTGGCTATGCACCAGGTGGACGGCCTGGTATCGGGCGCCAGCCAAAGAGGGGGAAGCGTGCTGCGACCCTTGTTTCAAATCATTAAGGTCGCCCCACAGACCACCACCGCTTCGAGTTGCCTCATCATGGAGGTCGAAGACTCTCGCTTCGGCGAAAACGGCGTTCTGTTCATGGCCGACTGCGGCGTGATACCGGAACCCACAGTCGAGCAACTCGCCGATATCGCCCTTTCTACCGCGCAGCTTGCGCACCATCTCCTGGGCGTGCGGCCGAGGGTCGCCCTGCTCTCATTTTCGACTCGGGGCAGCTCCCGCCATCCCTCCGTCGGCCGTATCCAAGCCGCGGCGGCCCTGGCCGAGAAGAGGGCCTCCGAGAAGGGTCTCGACGCGGTCATCGAGGGCGAACTCCAGGTCGATACGGCCCTGGTGCCCGAGATAGCCACCCGCAAGCTGCCCGAGGGCCGGATTGCCGGCAATGCCAACGTGCTCATCTTTCCCGATCTTAACTCAGGCCACATCGCCAGCAGCCTCGTCGGCCACATCTCCAGGTCCAACGCCTACGGCCAAATCCTGCTGGGTCTGGACCGGCCCGCCGCGGACGTCTCCCGCGGTTCCACCGCGCACGACATCCTGGGCATCGCCGCCATTCTCGGCGTTCAGGCCGTGGACTACGACAAGCTTTATCCCGGCGCCGGCCAGAAGCTGCCCGGCGAGGAAACAGCGGCGCCGGAGGGAATCTCGAGAGGCTGGGCCTCAGAGAGTTAGAGAGTTGAAGCGCGACACTCATTAACACCGAAACTCCTTCGCTTATAAACTGTCCAGTTCAAGGCATGTCACTCCCCTATACTACCAATCCTGTCCTCCCATCCTTGCCAGTCTATCAACCCGGGCGCCCGATCGAGGAGGTTGCCCGCGAGCTTGGGCTTTCGGCCGCCAACCTCATCAAGCT
>JBJKSV010000438.1:0-4510 GCA_046703605.1 Limisphaerales bacterium | reverse complement strand
GTGTTGGCGTGTTAAACTGGATATGGCCGTTGATGGAGTTCTTGACCGGACAGGAGAACACCTCGCCGTCAGGGATATTGCGGTCGCCCTTGCACATCTTGGCGCCAATGCCTTTAATGCTGAAACTCAAATCGGTGCCCGGCCCCTGGATAGAGACTCTATCTGCCTTTTTCATCCGCTGCTCCAGCGGCGCCATCGCCCGCGCCATCTTGCGATAGTCCATCGTGCAGACCTCAAAAAAGAGGTCTTCAAACGCCTCAGTGCTCATCCCCGCCCCTTGGGCCATGCTCGGACTGGGCCAGCGCAGCACACACCAACGGGTCTTGTTGACCCGATAGTTGAGCACAGGCCGTGTCAGCCGCGAATAGAGGGCCATCTGCTCGCCCGGCACATCCGCGTTTTCATTGGCGTTTGCGGCCCCTCGAATGGCGATATATGCCTGCATCTTCCTCATCCGCGCAAGTTCCACATCTCGCACCAGACTCGCGTGCTTCTCGTTGGTGTCTCGCAACAGCTCGCGGTTGACCCGCGTATGTCGCACTTCAACCAGGGGAATCGCGCCGGCAGTGCGCACGGCACGCACCAGTTGGATGGTGAATTCGTCCGGTACGTCAATCATATCCAACAGCGCCCGGTCTCCCTTTTTCAACTGGGTCGAGTACTCGACCAACAGCGTGGCCAGCTTCTGGTAACGCGGATCCGTCATAAAGAATGATGGCACTCAGGCTAACCTACATCCTGCCTTTGTCCAGAAAACAGATCGACATCGAGCCACGCCCTTCCCCGCGACAATATTATTGCATCCCGGTCCAATTTGCCTTATTAAGACCGTATGCAGATATTAAAGTCACCCCTGGTTTTGGGAGTTGCGGCTGCTCTCTGTGTGGCGTTCCCTTCACGGGGAACTGCCAGCCAGTCCCAAGAGACGGCCCCTCAGGCCTCAGGCGGAGCGCCTGGCCAAACAAGTACGTCACCCTCCTCGGAACCTGCGACGCCCCAAGGCCTTCCTCCATCCGCCAGCCCGGAGGCCATCGAGAAGGCCCGGGAGGCAATGCGCCGCACCCTGGGAGAGTTGTCGAGCGGTCAAAACCCGCTGCCCCAAGAATCCAAGAATACCTCAGAGGCACGGACCGCCGTTCGGCGCAAGATGGCTCAGTTGAACGGCTCCCAGCCGGACATGAGCCAACAACCAATGGCCCAACCCGCGCAGCCTCAAGCCCCTCGCTCCGCCCCAGGCCAACAAACGGCACAAACGCAAACACCCAAACCTGCCCCTTCTGCTGCCGCCCCAATGGAGAAGCCTCAGAGTTCTCAGGCCGCTCAGTCCTCGCAGGTCACTTCGGCGCCGACGGCCTCTCAAACACCCCAGGCCCCGCCGCCTGCCAGCACACAGGCAAGCCACTCGAGCCAACCTCAATCCGCGAACGCGCGGGCCAGGCAAGAGGAGCGGGCTGCGCTAGGCCAGAGCTCCGGGTCACAGCCAACCCGCTCGAGCAAAGCCCAGCCTTCGCGGACCCCGGCGCCGGGTCCATTCGCTGGGGGTTCTTCATATTCCCAGGCCCTCCCGCCTCCTCCACCGGCGGTTACAAGAGAACAACAGCAAAAACTCGATCAACTGCTCCAGCGCTACAGGGCAGACCAAATCAGCCCCGAACAGTACCAGGCCCAGCGCGCGAAGATCCTCGCCGGCAAATAAGCCCGGCAGGCGAGGTCTCCAACCGCTCCCTTGCAACGATACATAACGCTGGGTTGCGACTGAAACCCAGCTTCGGTCTTCTCGGCCGGCGGCTGAGGAGCGAGAATCCCATGCATGATTTCCACTATCGCGGCGCCAGGCTCTATTGCGAAGGCCTTCCAGTTCAAAAGCTGGCGAAGGAGTTTGGCACGCCCCTTTACGTCTATTCCGAGCACACCTTCACGGAGCATTTCCAGCGTCTGGACCGCGCTATGGCTCCGATCGACCATTTGGTCTGCTTTGCCGTCAAATCGAATTCCAACCTGGCCGTGTTGCGGGCACTGGCGGAACTTGGCAGCGGCTTTGATATCGTCAGCGCCGGGGAACTGCGCCGGGTCATGGCGGCGGGCGGGGCGCCTGGACGATGTGTCTTTGCGGGCGTAGGCAAGAGCGATGGTGAGATCGAGCTTGCGCTCCGCCGCCGTATTTACTCCTTTACGGCTGAGAGCGAGCCGGAATTGCGCCGTATTGAACGCATCGCCCGGCGCCTGAGGAAAGTGGCGCCAGTTGCGGTGCGCGTGAACCCTAATGTCGCGGCGGGTGGCCATCGGAAGATCACCACAGGGACTTACGAGAACAAGTTCGGCATCGCACAGGAAGAAATCGAGGGCGTCTATGAGCGGGCCGCCAAAATGCCGCATCTTCGCCTGCGCGGCATCCAGATGCACATCGGGTCGCAGATCACGGCGGTCGCTCCCTTCGAGGAAGCCGTTGGCAAGGTGTTGCCACTGGTCAAACGGCTTCAACAGCGCCATGGATTGGAGTTCTTCAGCATCGGGGGCGGCTTGGGCATCGTCTATGATCCGGCTCTGGCTAGCGGTTCTCCGCAATGGTGGCAAACAGTCCAGGCCAGAAAGCTCCTCACCCCGCCAAAATATGCGGCCCGCCTTCTGCCCCTGCTCCAGCCTCTCGGGCTGCGGGTTCTGATGGAGCCGGGCCGCTTTATCTCCGGCAACGGAGGCATTCTCGTGACCCGCGTCCAGTACGTAAAGCGGACGGGCAAGAAGACCTTTGTCATCGTGGACGCTGCCATGAACGACCTGATCCGGCCCGCGTTCTACGAGGCCTTTCACGAGATTGTGCCTCTGCGGCGCAGCGACGGAGCGCGCATCCCTTCCGATGTGGTCGGGCCAATCTGCGAATCGGGCGATTGTTTTTGCCACGACCGCCCATTGCCCCCTTTGGGCGAGGGCGATTACCTGGCCTTGATGAGCGCCGGGGCCTACGGCTCAGTCATGGCCTCCAACTACAATAGCCGTCCCCTCCCGGCCGAGGTGCTGGTTCGCGGCCGCCACGCCGCCCTGGTCCGCCGACGGCAGCCAATCCAGGAGACCTGGCGGGGGGAAGCATTGGCTCGTTGGCAGAAGTAATGCGAAGGGGTTTATCTTGCGCAGAAGCCGCCTGAAATGGTAAAACGTGATTCGCTTTGGGCGCATGGGTGCGTGGGCCGGTTGGCAAGAACCGATGCGTCTTTGGCAAAATGCGGAAGGTCTGTTTGGCATTCGGAGAGGAAGCTAATCTCGCTGTGAGTGAGCTGCACGCGTTTCCTGCTGCTGAACCTGGCAGTCCTCGGGAATGAAACAATGAACAACGGCGCGAATCCGAACACAGGATTGGCAGACCAGCTTGCTCCGGAAAGCACCTCCGGCGTCGTGCGCCATTTTGACTCCCGGCGCTATGGCAGGATGTTCGCCGCATTGATGTTTGCCGCTTGTGTTGCCCTTTCCGTTGCGGGTTATCTCTATTTCTCGGACCGCGAGGCCGAGGTGCGCGCCACCGCCCGGTGGGAATTGAACGCAATCGTGGGTTTGAAGCTGCGCCAGGTTCTGGACTGGAAGGAGGAAAGGCTCGCGGATGGCCGGTTCTTCTCCAGGGCTCTTTTCGTGGCCAAGGACCTCCAGCGGCTGAGCCAGGCGCCAAGCTCGGCGGAGATCCGCTCCGAGGTAATGGACTGGCTCGCCCTGTCCAAGGCAGCGGGTCCCTACTCCGCGGTGGCGTTTTTCGACGCAGGGCTCAAACGCATTGCCGCCGTTCCCGCCTCGGGGCCGGTGCGGGATGACACCGACCGTGGTTATTTCCGGGACGCGATCCGTACGAAAAAAGTCATTCTAACGGATTTGCGTCAAGAGCCGCAAAGTCGGCGATTGCGCCTTGACGTCGTTGTCCCCATCTTCACCGGCGCCGATACGAATCGGGGCAATCCTCTGGGCGTACTGGCATTCGAGATCGACCCGCGCCTGTTCCTGTTTCCGCTCATCCAGACTTGGCCCACATTCACATTCAGCAAGACAGCCGAGACGTTGCTCGTGGAGCGGAGCGGAAAAGATGTGGTTTACTGGAATGTCGATCATGGAGGAAAGGCCGGCACTTCCTGCCAGCGCGCTCCATGGACCGCCCCGGACCTGGTCGCCGCCAGGTTCCTCAACGGAGAGCACGGAACCATCGAGGGCCTGGATTTTCGGGGAGTGCCTGTCGTGGCAGTCGCACGCCGGATTGCGGGAACCGGCTGGATCATCGAGGCCAAGGTCAACCAAATGGAATTGTACAGGGCGGTCTGGCGGGAAATGCGCACGGCTATCCTGCTTCCGAGTACAATCCTGCTTGCCATTGCGCTCTTGGCCATGGTGCTCTGGCGGCGCAGGGACAACCGCTTTATGCAACACGAATTGGCCCTGGAGTAAGCGGCTCAGGACCAGTCGCGCCTGCAAGTCACAGCCCTCCAAGCCGCCGCCAACGCCATCGTCATTACCGACCGCCAGGGCATTGTCCGATGGG
>JBJKSV010000437.1:0-6949 GCA_046703605.1 Limisphaerales bacterium | reverse complement strand
CTTCTACCCAATGGCTACGACCGGCAGTATAACGTCGTGGACATGAATTTCGGCTTAGCCGAGTCTCGCTTTCGGCTGGGGCAATACGACAAGTGTATCCCCGCTCTTGAAATTGTCCTGAGCCACGACCCCACCCACGCCCGCGCAAATTTTCTCATGGCGATGGCCAAGGCTTGGCTGGGCGAAACGGAGACCACATTGCCGTACTTCGAGGCCGCCGTTCGTTCCGACCCAAAGCTGGGGCAGTTGCCCGACTACTACGACCTGCTCAGCCGCAACTACGTCAACCAGGGCCTCTTTGCGAAGGGCTTGAAGGCCTCCGAGAAAGGATTCCAGCTTGCCAATTCGGCAGGACGACCGGAGCAGGCCGGCCGGTTGCGTCAGCGAGCCCAATACTGCCAGATACACATGTAAAAACCCGCCCTTACTGTTTCTCGACCGCGCTCTTGCGGGTCTGCTCCATCAAAAGCTTCAACCGCGGGTTGTCAGGTGGTCAATCGCCGCTGTCTTAGCCCGTCTTCGGCCCGGCGCCACCTGGCATGCGCCAGGAAGACGGCCTTTTCCAGTGACTCCCGCGCAAGGCCAGGATTCCTCTCAAGACAGGCTTGGATGAGACATTCAAATGTGCCCGACGCTGAATTCTCCTGTTCGGTACCCGCTGCCTCTCTGAGAGCTTCGAAGGCCTCAACGAGCGCCAGCAGCTCCGGGTTCATTTTGGGGGAAACATTGGTCGAGGATCCGTTTGTATTCATCCTCCGGCAACGGATCACAAAGGGCTTTCCACGAGGCATCGAGCACAAACAGGAGGGGCTTGAGCACACCAGCGGCTGACCTATCAGGAAATTCAGGATCATTCGTCAGCGAATCGAGCATCCGCGTTATCCGTAGCAACCAAGCCAGGCTCGCGCGGTGACGTTGCCTCTCCTCTGGGGTCGGCTCGGCCCGGATTATCCGGTCTCGTTCCCAATCAAGGAATGCTCGGCAAGTCTGCCGCCAGTCCGTGAGCATCTTTTGGGTTGAGAATAACGGGGCTTGTCGCTTCAAGCCTATGGGAGGATCGGTGACACCTGAGGTTGTCATGCCTGGAATCTGTCACGAATCCTGGATGCTGGCAATTCCAAAGTGCTGCCATGCGCGGAATCGTCCACGGCCGGTGACAAAGTCGATTTCGATGTCCGGACGGCCCTGAAGGACGCGCGCTTTGCCGGTTATCAGCCGGCGATGCAACCGACTACCAATCGGCGCTACGACTTTGTCACTGGCTATGAGGAATCGGCCTTGCGACCGACGATGTGGTTACTTCCAGGGTCAGGCCCGTCACAGAATAGCGGCGCTCCGAAGAGCGCCGCTACAAGGCGTAAGGCATTGAATCAGCCGACCAGCGGGTTGGGGACCGCTGCCGCCGTGAGAGCAGGCGGCAACTCCCCGGGGGCAGCCTCCTCCTCCTCGGCAACCTCGATGAGAGGCTTGAGCCGGACCTTGCGGTGATAATCGAAGCCGGTCCCCGCGGGAATGATGTGGCCCATGATGACGTTTTCCTTGAATCCGCGCAGGTAATCAACCCGGGCACGGGTCGCGGCCTCCGTCAAAACACGGGTTGTGTCCTGGAACGACGCCGCGCTGAGGAAACTCTCCGTTTCGAGTGAGGCCTTCGTAATGCCGAGCAAGACCGGCTGGGCCTCGGCAGGTTTGCCGCCCATCTTTTCGACGCGCTGGTTCTCCTCTTCGAACTCGAGCATATCAACCTGCTCACCCCACAGGAAGCTCGTGTCGCCCGGTTCGGTGATGCGAACCTTGCGGAGCATCTGGCGGACGATGATCTCGATGTGCTTGTCGTTAATGGTCACGCCCTGGAGCCGATAAACCTCCTGGACCTCATTGACGAGGTGCTCCTGGAGCTCCTGCGGCCCGCAGACATCCAGAATCTCGTGCGGGTCGATCGGCCCTTCGGTCAACTGCTGGCCCTTCTTGACGTAATCCCCCTTAAAGACAATGACGTGCTTGCCAATAGGGATGAGGTGCTCTTCCTCGACGCCGGTTTGCTGATCGCGAATGAGGATGCAGCGCTTGCCTCGCACACTGGCGCCAAAATCGACAATCCCATCGATCTTGGAGATCTCCGCGCCATCTTTGGGACGGCGAGCTTCGAACAACTCCGCCACACGCGGCAGACCACCGGTGATGTCTTTGGTCTTGGAGGTCTTGCGCGGTGTCTTGGCCATGAGTGTGCCAGCCACAATCTTGTCACCCTCGGAAACAACGATGTGAGCGCCGGAGGGGATCGGATAATTGGCCAAGGGCTCGTCCTTGTCATCCGTGATGACGATTTGCGGGCGGAGATCTTCCTTGTGCTCGACGACGACCATGGCTTCCTGGCCTGTAGTTTCGTCGGTCTCGTGCCGCATGGTAACACCTTCGATGATATCCAGGAAACGCACCTTGCCGGCCTTCTCCGAGAGGATGGGGACATTGTACGGATCCCACTGGACGAAGGTCTCGCCCTTCTTGACTTTGGCGCCATCCCCGATGGAGATGACCGCGCCGATGACCACGTTGTGGGCTTCCAACTCACGTCCATCATCAGCGAGGATGGACACGGAGCCGTTCTTATTAAGGACGATGTTGTTGCCGTCTTCCAGTTCGACGAGACGCAGCTCGTTGTAATGGATCGTGCCGTCGAACTTGGCCTTGATTTGAGGCTGCTTGAAGACCTGGGAGGCGGTGCCCCCGATGTGGAATGTCCGCATGGTGAGCTGGGTGCCCGGCTCGCCAATGGACTGCGCGGCAATGATGCCCACGGCCTCGCCTAATTTGACCGGGGTGCCCGTGGCCAGGTTTCGGCCATAGCAGGCGACACACACACCGTGCTTGCTCTCGCAGGTGAGAACCGAGCGGATCTTGACCCGCTCAACTCCAACCGTCTCCAACTGCCGAGCCTTGATCTCGTCAATCTCCTCGTTGGCGTGGACGACAACCTCCTTCGGGTTCTGTGGATTAAAGATGTCGTCGCAGGATTGGCGCCCGATAAGGCGTTCGCTCAGACGGACCACCTCGTCCTCACCTTCATAGATGGCTTGGACCCAGATGCCATTGGTGGTGCCGCAATCCGCCTCGCGGATGATAACATCCTGGGCCACATCAACCAGCTTGCGGGTCATGTAGCCCGAGTCGGCCGTTTTAAGCGCGGTATCGGCCAAGCCCTTGCGGGCGCCGTGAGTCGAGATGAAGTACTCCAGAACCGTAAGTCCCTCGCGGAAGTTGGAGAGGATGGGTTTTTCAATGATGTCGCCTGAAGGCTTGGCCATGAGGCCACGGACGCCGGCAAGCTGGCGGACCTGCTGGCGGTTGCCGCGGGCGCCCGAATCGACCATGAGCGACACCGGATTGTATTCGCGCTTGCCCTGGTTGGCGTCGAGGGTGCGGAGCATGACGGTGGCAATCTGATCCGTGCAATGCGTCCAGATATCAACGATCTTGTTGTAGCGTTCGCCCGGGGTAATGACACCCTTGCGGTACTGCTTCTCAACTTCGCGGATCTGCTTCTGAGCGGCATCGATTTCCTGGTCCTTTTCCTTGGGGATGATCATGTCGTCAATGCCGATGGAAACCCCGGCTCGAGTCGCTTCGCGGAAGCCGAGCTCCTTGAGCTTGTCGAGCATCACGACCGTCTTGTCGTGACCGCAGATCTTGTAGCATTTCCAGATGAGATCACCCAGTTCGCTTTTCTTGACCGGCCGATTGGGAAAGCCCAATTCCGGAGGCCAAATCTCGCTAAAAAAGACGCGCCCGACGGTGGTCTCAATGACCTTCTTGGTGGCATCGCCCAACTCCGTCGGTTTGCCGAAATCGGGGTTGGCGAGGCGAATCCGCTCGTGCATGCCGACCGCCCCGTCGCTATAGGCGAAGATGGCCTCGGTCTTGGAACCGAAAAGGCGCATTTGGTTTGGATTGGAGGGCGGAGCCGTGCGAGGCTCGGCGGTCAGATAGAAGCAGCCGAGGGTAATGTCCTGGGTTGGCGTAATGATCGGCCGTCCGCTCGAGGGGCTGAAGATGTTGTTGGGCGCCATCATGAGCAGGCGCGCTTCCATCTGAGCCTCAACCGAGAGCGGCACATGGACAGCCATCTGGTCACCATCAAAGTCGGCGTTGTAAGCGGTGCAGACCAGTGGATGAATGCGAATGGCCTCGCCCTCGATAAGTTGAGGCTCAAAGGCCTGGACAGAGAGCCGATGCAAGGTCGGGGCGCGGTTCAGCATCACAGGATGGCCGCGAGTGACTTCCTCGAGAATGTCCCACACTTCGGTCGTCTGGCGCTCAATCATCTTCTTGGCCGAGCGGACGGTATGAACATACCCCAACTCCTTCAAACGCCGGATGATGAACGGCTCGAACAGAACGAGCGCCATTTTCTTGGGCAACCCGCACTGATGAAGCTTCAGTTCCGGGCCGATCACAATGACGGAACGGCCGGAATAATCGACGCGCTTGCCAAGGAGGTTCTGGCGAAAGCGCCCACTCTTGCCCTTGAGCATGTCACTCAGAGATTTGAGCGCCCGATTGCCCGCCCCAGTCACGGCCCGCCCATGGCGCCCGTTATCGAAAAGGGCATCGACGGCCTCCTGAAGCATCCGCTTTTCATTCCGGATGATGACCTCAGGCGTTTTGAGCTGGAGCAAGTTCTTCAACCGGTTGTTCCGGTTGATAACGCGACGGTATAGGTCGTTGAGATCGGAGGTGGCAAAGCGTCCACCCTCCAGGGGGACCAGCGGACGGAGGTCGGGGGGGATGACCGGCAGTACCGTGAGGATCATCCATTCAGGACGGCTCTTGGAGGATTGGAGACCCTGGAGCAGCTTAATCCGTTTAGCGAGCTTTTTGCGGATCTGTTTGCTCTTGGTCTCGGTCATGCCGGCCTGAAGTTGCTCGATCTGCTTGCCCAGATCCACTTTGGCCAGGGCATCGCGCACGGCCTCGGCCCCCATCTTGGCTTGGAAGGCCTCCGCCCCATAGGTTTCCCGGGCCTCCTTCATATCCTGCTCACTGAGCAGTTGGTTTTGTTTGAGTGGTGTCGAGCCGGGGTCCACGACCATGTAATCCTCATAATAAATGACCCGCTCGAGGTTCCGGGCGGTCATGTCGAGGACCAGACCGATACGCGAAGGCATGCACTTGAAGAACCAGATGTGGCAAACCGGCACCGCCAGCTCGATGTGGCCCATTCGCTCGCGGCGGACCCGGGCAAGGGTGACTTCGACCCCGCAACGGTCGCAGACGACGCCGCGATGCTTGATGCGCTTGTATTTCCCGCAAGAGCATTCCCAGTCCTTAACGGGGCCAAAGATGCGTTCGCAGAACAAGCCGCCCTTTTCCGGTTTGAAGGTGCGATAGTTAATCGTTTCGGGGTTCTTCACTTCCCCTTTGGACCAGGACCGGATGGAATCTGGCGAGGCGACCGAAATCGCCACGTAATCCACCTGGTTGACCTTGTCCAGTCCGAGCAACTCTCGGGCGCTTTCTTTTGTGCTAATCATACTATTAAACAGACCAAGTTGGGGTTTCTGGAACTGGAGCCGGCTAAACTCTCAAGCCGCTGTCAGCGCAGTCACAGGTTGGACCGGCTGATCGACTGGGTTTGAAAAGCCGACTTAGACATCCAGTCCCAGGGACTGCATCTCCTAGACCAGGACGTTGAATGATTCCGGTATCCCGCCTTCGAGACTGTTGTCGCCCTTGACAATGCTCTCGTAAATACGCGTACGGCCCTGGACATCGTCGGACTTGACCGTCAGCAACTCCTGAAGCGTGTAGGCGGCGCCGTAGGCTTCCATGGCCCAGACCTCCATCTCTCCAAAGCGCTGGCCGCCGTATTGTGCCTTGCCACCCAGAGGCTGTTGCGTCACCAGCGAGTATGGCCCCACGGCGCGCGCATGGATTTTATCAGCCACCAAGTGACCCAATTTCATCATATAAATGTAACCCACAACGATTTCCTGGGCGAACTGCTCCCCGGTGCGGCCATCGTAAAGACGAGTCTTCCCGTTCTCCGGCAAATCGGCCTGGGTCAGGTATTTGCGAATGTCCTTCTCTTTGATGCCGTCAAAGACAGGCGTGGCAAACTTCAGGCCGAGGAGCTTCGCCGCCCATCCAAGGTGGGTCTCGAGCACTTGGCCGACGTTCATCCGGGAGGGCACGCCTAACGGGTTGAGCACAATATCGACCGGAGTGCCGTCCGCCACAAAGGGCATATCCTCCTCGGCCACAATTTTGGCAACGACGCCTTTGTTGCCATGGCGTCCGGCCATCTTATCGCCGACAGAGAGTTTGCGTTTGGAGGCGATATAGACCTTCACAGACTTGATGACGCCGCTGTCGAGACTCTCGCCGGATTCAGCGCGCTCGATTTCCTCGTCATACTGCATCTGGAGGTCGTCGAATTTCTTCCTGAAGCTGCCGATGATCTCGTTGATTTTATTCCGAATGGGCGATGGGTCAATCTCGATCCGATCATAGACCTGAGCCAGTTTGCGCAGGAGGGTCTTGGTAATCTTGCGGTTGGCCGGAATGATAATCTCGCCCGTCTCGCTGTTGACAACATCAAGTGGGATTTTCTCCCCGAGCAGGATATTGCTCAGCGCCTCAGTAAGCTGTTCGCGCAGTTCCTCGAGCTTCTTTCGATGTTCTTCCTCCACCTCTTTGGCGTGGCGCTTCTCCTCCGAAGCGGCGGCTTTGGCCTCTCGGTCAGGTTCCTTCTTGGAAGAGACTTTGACATCCATCACGATGCCGTAGGTGCCGGAAGGCACTTTGAGTGAGGTATCCTTCACATCGGCGGCCTTCTCGCCGAAGATGGCCCGCAGCAGCCGCTCCTCCGGCGTCAGCTCGGTCTCGCCCTTGGGAGTGACCTTGCCGACCAGGATGTCGCCGGTGACCACCTCGGCACCGATCCTGATGA
>JBJKSV010000436.1:0-3148 GCA_046703605.1 Limisphaerales bacterium | reverse complement strand
GTGGAGGCCCTGCGACAGGAATAATCCTCAATCCTGAAGTCAAATGAACGACCTTAAATTCGCCATCCGCCAACTCCGTAAGAACCCTGGCTTCACCGCCGTGGCCGTGCTCACTCTGGCGTTGGGCATTGGCGCGAACACAGCCAGATTCCGTGTTGTGGATGCGGTGCTCTTGCGTCCGCTCCCTTATCCCCACTCCGGGCAATTGGTTTGGTTGTGCGAGCGGGGACCCGATTGGTCGGGCGGCTCGATCTCCTATCCCAATTTCACCGATTGGAGAAAGCAACAATCGGTTTTTGAGGCATTTGGCGTTTACGACGGAGACAACTTTACACTCACCGGTAAGGGCCAACCTCTCCGGCTAGCGGGAGCGCTCGTTTCGGCGGAGGTGTTTGCGGCCTTACGCACCCAACCCGAAATCGGGAGGGTCTTCGGCGAAGACGAAGACAAACCTGGCGCCCTGCCCGTCGCCGTCATCAGCGACGCACTTTGGCAGAGCCGATTTGGCGGAGATCGCGGAATTGTCGATAAGACGATCAACCTTGATGGAAAACCTTATACTGTCTTGGGAGTCATGCCGCCGGGGTTTCAATTTCCGAACAAAGTCGATGTTTGGGTGCCGGTGGGTCCTTATTCCGCCCAGTCCAGTTGGCGAAACCGAGACTATCATCCCGGACTCTTCGGCCTGGCGCGTCTCAAACCTGGGGTCACTCTCAAGCAGGCACGAGCCGATTTGGATGCTATCGCCCTTCGCCTGGAACAACAATACCCGGCGTCCAATAAGACCCGGGGTGTCCACATCGACACATTACTGGACCACGAGGTCGGAAACATCCGCCGCGCGCTTTGGATTCTCCTTGGAGCGACCGGTTTCGTGTTGGTTATTGCCTGCGCCAACGTCGCCAACTTGTTGCTCGCACGCGCGGCAACCCGCCAGAAAGAAATGGGTTTGCGCGTGGCGTTGGGAGCGGGCTCCTGGCGAATCACGCGACAGTTGCTCACGGAGAGTTGCTTGCTCGCCCTGCTGGGCGCGGTGGTGGGCCTGCTCTTCGCCAAAGGGGTCCTGAGTGTCGTAGCAATCCTTGCCGCCGGAAGCCTGCCGCGCGCGGCCCAAATCAGCCTTGACCCCCGCGTGCTTCTCTTCTCCGGCCTGGTCGCAGTTCTTACGGGCATCTTATTCGGCCTAGCCCCGGCGTGGCACTCGAGCCGCGTCGATTTGCAGGCCACTCTAAAAGAAACTGGGCGCGGGACATCATCCCGTCGTGCCGGATTGCGGCAAGGCTTTGTGATTGCCGAAGTCGCCCTGACTTTCATTCTCCTGGCCGGGGCCGGCCTGCTCCTGCGCAGCTTTTATCGCCTCTTGCAGGTTAATCCTGGCTTTGAGACCGACCGCATCTTGACGTTTCATATCGACTTGCCTGAACATAAATATCAAACGGCCGCGCAGCAGGTCCTCTTTTACAACGCCCTTCTCGAAAGACTGCGCGCGTTACCTGGTGTGCGAGCCGCCACCCTTGCCTCAAAGATTCCTCTCGATCACAACGCTTGGGATATGCGCTTTCTGATTGAAGGAAGACCTGAACCGCCGCCTTATCTCCAACCTTCGTTGCGAATTACTCTCGTCGCACCCGATTACTTCCGGGTCATGGGCATTCCGCTTCTTCGAGGACGTGATTTCACCGAACACGACAATCGAGCACACCTCCCGGGCACCTCACCCGGTAACGACTGGGGAGCCGGACTCAACTCGATCATCATCGACGAAGAATTCGCAAAACGCTATTGGCCCAGCCAGAACCCACTCGGCCAGCGCATCCGGCTCCCTTGGGGACCACGTGCGAAGCAGCCGGTCATGACAATAGTCGGTGTGGTCGGACGTGTTAAAGAGAATCAGTTGAGCAAGCAAGAAGGGATGGTGCAGGCCTATTTCCCCATTTTTCAACAACCGCTCCTGGGGATCACTGTGGCGGTCAAAACAACAAACGAATCCACCGCCATGCTAGCCACGTTGCGGCGCCAGGTCTCTGAGTTGGACCCGGTGCTGCCCATCTTCGGAATCCACACAATGAAGGAGATCCGAAACAGCAATGTTGCGCCAGAGCGGCTTAATCTCGGCTTGCTCGGCGGGTTCGCCGCCCTCGCCTTGATTTTGGCCCTTACCGGGCTGTATGGCCTTTTGTCTTTCACCGTCGCCCAGCGGCGGCGAGAGATCGGCATACGCGTGGCCCTGGGCGCCCAGCGGTTCGATGTCCTCAACCTGGTGGTCGGACAAGGGTTCCGGTTGATCATCGCAGGCATGGTCATCGGACTCTTAGGATCATTCGCTTTGACGCGGGTTTTAGCCGGCATGCTTTTCGAGGTCAACCCGGCCGATCCGCTGACTTTTGCCACCGTGACGTTCTTACTCTGCGCCGTTGCGCTGGTCGCATGCTGGGTCCCAGCGCGCCGCGCGGCCGGAGTCGCTCCCATGGAGGCGTTGCGTTATGAATGAAGCAATTTGCGATTTTAGATTTGCGAGTTGCGGTTTAGGATGCTCGCATAGCTGCCGCCTGGAGGGCATCCACCCAGAGATCTCTGGGCTACTCCCCAAAAACGTCGAGCATCCAATGAATCTCGCCGTCGGCGGCCATTCAGTCCGTCAAGGGGTTGAGCCATTTCAGGCCCGGAAAGCGGGAGAAGTCGGCATCCGTAGAGCACAGCGTGGCGCCGCATTCAATGGCCAACGTGGCCAGATTCGCATCCTGGACGAGGTTGCCGCTGCACTGTGCCTGGCACAACCTCACAGCCAACCGTTGCCAGTGGCCGACCCCGGGGTCCAGGACCCGACTCGCAGGCTGGCTAAGCCAGGCCTCCATCTTGGCGGTAGCCGTCTGCATAGAGAGCGGACGCGGGAACAGACTTGGATGGGTTGCAATGCGCAAAAAGGCGAGGACAACCGGCCAAGCAAAGGCGATTTCCTCGGTGCCGGAGATTGTGGAATCCAGCCAGCGGCGAGCCTTTTCATGCTGGGGGGCAGCCGAATTGACGGCGTAAAGAAGCAGGTTGGCATCGACCAGAATCATGTCGCCAGCGTCCTTTCCGCCAACTCCAGCAAGTCGCCAATGTTGTCGTAATTCAAATGTGCCATTCTCCCCATATCCTCAGGCAC
>JBJKSV010000435.1:0-9101 GCA_046703605.1 Limisphaerales bacterium | reverse complement strand
GTCACCGGCAGGCCATTGATAGTGCTGGGGATGGTAACTGCTCCGCCGGGCCCAGCGTACTTTGCAATAGTCAATGCGTTACCGTTGGTCGCGTAGAGCCAGTCGCCATCCGGCTGCGCTTGGCCGTGAGCTGTGAGAACCCAACTAAGTTCGAGAATTGCTATGATTAAGCCTCTACGTTTCATACATTCGCCCGTTGCTTTCATAGGCTTGACCTGAAGTTAGGAGGTTACATTGCAATTACATTTCGAAAGCATATTCGGTGCCAAAGCGCGCGCGCCGCACGAAACATGCGGTTTCGGCGTGCCGGTCGCCAGGCAGCCTGCAAAAGTAGTTGCCGATTCCAGCCCGCCCGTTAATGTTGCGCTATGAAAGTCGCCCTTGGCAAAGAACTCAAAGCGGTGGTGGAAACGCAAGTCGAAACCGGATTGTATGTGGATGCCAGCGACGCGATTCGCGACGCGGTCCGCCGCACTTTTTGTCCAGCTCTGGACCTCGAGGAAGACACTCCCGAGTTGGCCGAATTGTTGCGCCAAGGCCTGCGCAGCCGGTCAACGCCATGGAAACGAGGAGATTCACTCCGGCACCTGGCCAGGGTTCGGCGGCGATTGGCTCGATGAAAGTCGAGACCACCGAGCTGTTTGGCCTGGATCGCGAACACCAATTCCGGTGGTACCTTACGGAAACGCATCTTGACCCGGAACCCGCGCTCGAACTTGCGAAGCGCTTCGCCCGCGCAGTCGATCATACGCTGGACCTGATTTCCCGGACCCCGGCCATAGGTCGGCGCCGCTTCCCAATGTGGGCCGACGCTCAACTACGGAGCTTTCCTGTTCGACGGCCCTTTAACCGTTTCTTGGTCTTCTATCGCATCGAGAGCCAAATGGTGAAGGCCATCCGTCTGCTTGAAGGGCATAGGAAGAGGGCCGCCGATCAGGCTCGGCGCATTGTGGGGTCAGGGCGGGCAGGTGGCGCTCCGACAAGGAAGAACCGGCGGTAACTCCCCGCTCCCAATGCCGATCGCACTACTGCCTGCGATGCCGGGCCTATCAGCGCCAACGCTCGTTTCCGGCAGATCTGCTCGACACATGCAGAGTCGGGAATTATTGTTCCGTTCGTGTTGAGACGCTCTTCATCGGACATTGTGACCATCGGGTTGATCCCGGCCGCCTGCTCGGAGCACCTCGAGGAAAACCTGGCGCGGACCTTGGCCGCGGCCAGGCAGGCGGCGGCTGAAGGCGCGCAGATTATTTGCACCCAGGAACTGTTTCGTTCCCAGTATTTTTGCCAGACAGAAGACCATCGCAGCTTCCGGTTCGCCGAGCCGATTCCCGGGCCGAGCACGGAGGCATTCCAGGGATTAGCGAAGGAACGACGCGTGGTGGTGGTGGCATCGGTATTTGAGAGACGGGCGCCGGGGGTCTATCACAACACGGCGGTCGTAATCGATGCGGACGGTTCGTTGCTCGGACTCTACCGCAAGATGCACATCCCGGATGACCCGCTCTATTACGAGAAGTTCTACTTTACCCCGGGGGACCTCGGCTTTCGCGCCTTTCAGACTCGTTATGCCAAAATCGGGGTGTTGGTCTGCTGGGATCAGTGGTATCCGGAGGCGGCGCGGCTGACGGCGTTGCAAGGGGCTGAAATCCTGTTCTATCCGACGGCTATCGGGTGGCATCCCTCGGAAAAGGGGGCACAAGGGGAACGCCAGCACCTGGCGTGGGAAACCATCCAGCGCGGCCATGCCGTCGCCAATGGTTGTTATGTGGCGGTTTCCAATCGTGTCGGGCATGAGAAGCTGGCGGGAGAGGGAATCGAGTTTTGGGGCCAAAGCTTCGTGGCGGGCACTTCGGGCGAAATCCTGGCCAAGGCCAGCGCGGACCAACAAGAGATCCTCGTCGTGCCGCTGCGCAAGAGCGAGGTCGATGAAACACGCACGCACTGGCCGTTTCTGCGCGACCGGCGCGTCGATGCTTATGGCGCGCTGACCCAAAGGCTCATCGACGAGCCGGCAATGAAGCGATGAGGCTCGCCTGGGTTACTGGCGCGGGGGGTTTAATCGGGAGTTGGCTTGCCCGAACCGCGCCGGCGTTCGCGCCGGGGATTATGGCCGTTGGCTTGGACCGCGCCTACCTCGATCTCACGGATTCCAAGGCGGTGCGCGAGCGGTTCCGCCGCCAATCGCCCCAACTCCTCATTCATTGCGCGGCGCTGACGCGCAGTCCTGAATGCGAGGCGAACCCGGCCTTGGCGCGGAGGCTGAATGTCGAAGTCACGGCGCTCCTGGCGGAGTTGGCGGCGGATATTCCGATGGTCTTCTTTTCCACTGACCTGGTCTTCGATGGCAAGGCCGGCAATTACGCCGAAACCGCTTCCGTGAATCCGCTGAGCGTGTATGGCGAGACCAAAGTTCAGGCGGAGCGGCTCGTCTTGGCCAATCCCAAGCATACCGTCATTCGCACTTCGCTCAACGGCGGCGCCTCGCCCAGCGGCGACCGGGGGTTCGATGAGCAGATGCGGCGCGCCTGGGAGGCGGGGCGCAGCCTGAAACTGTTCGTCGATGAATTCCGGTGCCCGATTTTCGCCGACGCCACCGCGCGCGCCGTTTGGGAGTTGGTTCAGCGGAATCAGCCGGGCCTTTTTCATGTTGCGGGCAGCGAGCGCCTTTCCCGGTGGCAAATAGGCCAGCTCATCGCCGCGCGTTCTTCGAGCCTGAACCCAAAGATGGAGCCAGGCTCGCTCAAAGACTACCAAGGTGCGCCGCGCTCACCCGATACGTCGCTGGATTGCGCCAAGGCCCAGAAACTCCTCTCCTTCCGGCTGCCCGGCCTGACGGAGTGGCTTGAGGGCGCCGGGGTCAGTCATGCATCTTTTTCCGCCACTTCTCCTTCCATGGCCGCGGAAGAAATGAGGACTGACCCCGACGCCGCCCATGGGGAGAGGGGAGCATGAACAGGTATCGCGGCCGGCTGGCCCCTTCTCCAACCGGCTTTCTCCATCTTGGTCATGCGCGGACGTTTTGGATGGCGCAAGAACGCGCGCGGGCGGCGGAGGGAATACTGGTACTGCGCAACGAGGACCTGGATGGCGCGCGTTGCAAACCGGAGTTCGTGGGCGCAATGTTCGAAGACCTTGCATGGTTTGGATTTCAATGGCAGGAGGGTCCAGATTGTGGAGGACCGTTCGGCCCTTATGCCCAGACTGAACGGCTCGGGTCGTACAAGCAGGCTTTTGAGACCCTCCGTTCCAGACGTTTCGTTTACCCCTGCACGTGTTCGAGACAGGATGTGCTCCGCGCCCTCAGCGCCCCCCATGCCGGGGAAGACGAGCCGGTATATCCGGGGACATGCCGCCAGCGAGCCATTCCGGCCGATGGGAGACTGGCCACCAAGTTCAACTGGCGTTTCCGCGTGCCGGATGGGGAGACGGTGCGCTTCACCGACGGTTGCCGTGGGCCGCAGGCCTATGTGGCGGGCAAAGACTTCGGCGATTTCATTGTCTGGCGGCACGACAACATTCCCGCTTACCAACTTGCCGTCGTTGTCGATGACGCGGCCATGAAGATCACCGAGGTCGTCCGCGGCGCCGACCTGCTCAAATCCACCGCCCGCCAACTCCTGCTGTACCGTGCTTTGGGGCTGGCACCGCCCCGGTTTTATCATTGCCCGCTTCTAACCGACCCCGCCGGACGCCGGCTTGCGAAGCGCCATGATTCCCTGAGCCTGCGCACGCTGCGCGATCAGGGAAAACGCCCGGCCAACCTGCGAGAGGGGTGGAAAACCGACCACTTCACTTGCCCGACTGCCTAGTTAGCCCGAATCTTTCATGCCACAAAAAAAACGGTACCCGTCTGTAGGTAGGGTGCGCAGTCCTCTGCGCGCCACCGTCCCCACCGTCGGCAGCATTCTGTGGAATTGCGGCGCGCAGAGGACTGCCCGCCCTACCCACGCTGCAAAGGATTCGCACTAACTGGACCTTTTCTATGCTTGAAAATGAATTGATACCTGCCCCAGATCGGGATTCCAGGCGCTTGATGATAGTCCTTCACGGGCTGGGAGACAGCATGGAGGGCTACCGCTGGGTGCCTGAAGCTCTGGGCTTGCCCTGGCTCAACTATCTGCTTGTCAACGCACCCGATCCTTACTACGGCGGGTATTCCTGGTACGATTTTGCGGGTGATATTGCGCCGGGCGTGGCCCGAAGCCGGGCGCTGGTCTTCGATCTGCTCGATCAATATCGCGCCAGAGGATTCCCTCCTGAGACCACGATCCTGAGCGGCTTCTCCCAAGGCTGCCTGATGTCAATGGAGGTTGGGTTGCGCTATAACCATCGTCTGGCGGGTATTGTCGGCATCAGCGGCTACGTTTGCGAGGCGGAACGGGCGCTGAAGGAGCTCTCGCCGGTTGCCTTCGAACAGCGATTCTTGATCACCCACGGAACCGAGGACCCACTGATCCCGATTGCCGTGGCCCGGCAGCAGTTCGGGCTGCTTAAGACCGCCGGACTAAAAATCGAGTGGCACGAATTCGCCAAAGGCCACACGATTGCCGGCGAACAGGAATTGGCGCTCATTCGCAATTTCATCCGGGCAAGACTCAGCGAAATGCTTCCTTGACCCTGGAAGGGGCGATTTATAACTTTGCCGACCACGACGGGTGTCAACCCCTCCGCTCCTTTGCCAGGTAGCGCCGCAGAGAGAATTTATGAGAAGTCTATTGTTAGGCGAACGCAACACAACAAACCAGGCGGTTCTCCGCTGGGTGGATGAAATGGTCGCCTTATGCAAGCCGGACGAGGTCTTTTGGTGCAACGGCTCCGCCTCGGAGCGTGAGGCGCTGCTTGAGACGGCCGTCGAGAAGGGGGTTTTGATCCGGCTCAACCAGGAGAAGCTGCCGGGATGTTACTATCATCGCTCCAATCCCAATGACGTGGCGCGAGTGGAGCAATCGACCTTCATTTGCACCGTCGATCAAGAGCAAGCCGGACCAACGAATAACTGGATGGCGCCCAAGGAGATGTACCAGAAGCTTCGGGCCCTTTGCTCCGGCTCGATGGAGGGGCGCACGCTCTACGTTGTGCCCTACCTGATGGGGCCGGCCGGTTCACCGTTGGCCAAGGTGGGAATCGAGTTGACCGACTCGCTTTACGTAGTTTTGAGCATGGGGATCATGACCCGGATGGGGGATATTGCCTTCCAGCAACTTGGAGAGGATGACGAGTTCAACCGCGGGCTGCACTGCATGCTGGACATCCATCCGGACCGCCGTTACATCGCCCATTTTCCCCAGGACAACACCATCATCTCCGTCGGGTCCAATTATGGCGGCAACGTCCTGCTCGGAAAGAAATGCCTGGCCCTGCGCATCGGCTCCTACCTTGGCCGTCAGGAGGGGTGGTTTGCCGAGCACATGCTGGTGCTTCGCGTCGAATCGCCCGAAGGCGAGAAGACTTATGTTGCCGCCGCGTTCCCCAGCGCCTGCGGCAAGACGAATTTCGCCATGATGATCCCCCCGGCGCACTTCCAGGGCTGGAAAGTGGCCACCATCGGCGATGACATCGCTTGGATGAAACCCGGGGCTGACGGACGCCTTTACGCGATCAATCCCGAGGCGGGCTACTTCGGCGTCGTGCCGGGGACTAACTCCAAATCCAACCCCAACGCGGTCGAGATGATCTCCCACGACACCATCTACACCAACGTCGCATTGACTCCCGACCTGGATGTCTGGTGGGAGGGCAAAGATGGGCCTGTGCCGCAGGAATGTCTGGACTGGCGAGGCAACAAGTGGACGCCGGCCTCGAAGGAAAAGGCCGCTCATCCCAATAGCCGCTTCACCACCCCCATGGCCAACAACCCGGTGCTGGCTTCCGAAGCCGACGATCCGCTCGGCGTGCCCATCAGCGCCATTATCTTCGGTGGAAGGCGCCGGGACACCATGCCGCTGATTTTTCAGGCATTCAACTGGGTTCATGGCGTCTATATCGGCGCCACGATGGGCTCGGAAATGACCGCCGCCGCGGTCGGGGGCGCCGGCCAGGTCCGCCGCGACCCGATGGCCATGCTCCCGTTTTGCGCCTACCACATGGGGGATTATTTCCGGCACTGGATCAACATGCACCGGCTTATCAAACACCCCCCGCGCATCTTTCACGTCAATTGGTTCCGCAAGAATTCCCATTCCGAATACCTCTGGCCCGGTTTTGGCGAAAACATGCGGGTCCTCAAGTGGGTCGTCGATCGATGCCGAGGACGCATCGACGCCGAGGAAAGCGCGTTGGGTTGGGTGCCCAGTTCCAAGAGTTTCGATTTGAGCGACATGCCCGGCATGAGTCAGGAACGATTCGAGAAGGCCCAGGAGATTCGAGAGGACGAATGGCGGCGCGAACTGGTGTTGCAGGAGGAACTCTTCATGAAGCTCTATTCGCACTTGCCAAAGGAATTGATCTTCCAGCGGGAACTGCTGATGGCGCGCTTGTAACGATTTCACGGCTCGAATTAGGCGCCGGAGTCCGAACATCTCATGCCACAAACAGAGCGTCAACAGTCTGTAGGTAGAGCCTGCCCCAGAGGTGTAGGAGACGAGGTAACGAGTCTCTGTTCCGCCACACAAGGCTCAATAAGTCAGAGACTCGTTACCTCGTCTCCTACAGCGGATATGGGTTTGGGACAGGCTCTAGGTAGGGCGGACAGTCCTCTGCGCGTCCTGCCCGCGTGTGAAATGTTCAAGGCAGCCTCCGCCCCTTGAATGCGCTCACCATGAACAAAGACTCCCAAAACGCCCTGCGCTTCGTCCTGTTCGCAACGAGTGTCGCGGCCATCGGCGGTTTTCTCTTTGGCTACGACACGGCGGTCATCAACGGCGCGCTCTCGTATCTGACGGCGCACATGCATCTCAACTCGGCCGAGGAGGGGATGGCCGGCGCCAGCGCTATCCTGGGCTGCATTCCCGGCGCGATGTTCGCGGGCTTTCTGAGCGACCGGTTTGGACGAAAAAAGTTGCTCTTCTTCTGCGCTCTCCTCTACGCCGTCTCCGGCCTGCTCTCGGCCATTCCAAGGACGTTTGCCCAGTTTCTTGCCGCCCGGTTCATCAGCGGCCTTGGCATTGGCGCTTCGTCGATGATCTGCCCGGTCTATATCGCGGAAATCGCCCCTGAAAAATCGCGCGGGCGGCTGGGAACGCTATTCCAGCTCGGGATAGTCACCGGGATTTTTCTCACCCTCTTCATCAACAAGGTCATTCAAGGCATGGGCAACCAGGCCTGGAACGTCGCCTACGGCTGGCGCTGGATGCTGGGCATGGAAGTGGTGCCGGCGCTGGTCTTTATGCTGTTGCTCTTTGCTGTGCCCGAGAGCCCGCGATGGCTGGCGCAAAAGGGGCGCGAAGCCGAGGCGCTAACCATCCTGCAAAAAGTGGGCGGCCCCGAACATGCCAAGGCCGAAATGGCCTCCATTCGTGAGGCCATCGGGCTCGAGGAAGGTCATTTCTCGGAACTGTTCACCGGCCCCTTTCGCAAGCCATTGCTGATAGCCGTCGCGCTCATGGCCTTTTCTCAATTCTGCGGCATCAATGCCATCATTTACTACTCGACGATAATCTTCACCTCAGCCGGTGGTGGCGAGAATGCCGCCTTCACTTCCTCGGCTTGGGTTGGCCTCATCAATCTCGTTTTTACTTTTGTAGCCATCGCGTTCGTTGATAAAGCCGGCCGCCGCCGTTTGCTGCTGATTGGCACGGCAGTTCAGGCCTTGGCGCTTGGACCGATCGGGTGGATGTTCCACCAAGGAATTTCCGGCGCTCCACTCCTGGCATTTGTCATCCTCTTCATTGCCGCCTTCGCCATGGCCATGGGCCCCGTTGGCTGGCTGTTCTGCTCCGAGATTTTCCCAAACAAGATTCGCGGACGCGCCATGTCCATTGCCGCGCTGACCGTGTGGGTCTCCTGCTATATCGTGGCCCAGACCTTTCCCATGCTCAAAGACAGCCCGGCCATCGGCCCGGCCAAGACCTTCTGGGCTTATGCTATCGTGAGCTTGATCTCCTTCGTGTTTGTGTTTGCCATGGTTCCCGAAACCAAAGGCCGTACCCTGGAGCAGATTGAAAAGATGTGGAACAGCGGGCGCACCGCCAAGGCGTATGATGCCGCTACAGTTTGAGTGGCCACCAATTGAGAATTGAGAATTAAGAATTGTAAATTGCAAATTGATGGCAAACGGAAGCCGTTATGACTTCGGAGGAATCCTTAGAGCGATTGTGGCCAGGCAAATCCATCTCCACTACGAAATCGAACCGACGCTGTCCTCCCCACGACCGTCCGGGGCAGGGCTTAACTAAGAATTCTCAATTCTTAGTTTTCAATTCTCAATTAGTATCGCCGACAAAGATAATCGCTATGAGGTCCTCTAGACAATCTGCACGGTGGCCGTGAGAAAATCCAACTACGACAAGTTCCCCGTCATCCCCGTCCCAAGTCCGGGCCGGCTCCTAAAAGGTTGGCGGGCCATCTGCAAGGCATTGGAGGATCGGCTAACTGGACGCCTCCGCGCCGTGCTGGTCGTCGATACCTACCCGGGTGTCAACGATGCCGAACTGCTGGCCGAGTTGGAATCCCGGCTCCGTCCTACCCACACCATTCGCACCCTCGACCTCAAGAAGCCCGAGCCGGACCTGATGAAGCTCATTGGCCGGAATCTCACCGAAGACCGCATCTTCGGCGTGCTGTCCTGTTATGCGCTGGAGGAGTTCTTCGACCCCGGGCGGCTGGCCGCTGCCCGGCGGCAGGTCGAGGCCTCAGAGAATGGACTGGTGCTAATCTATGGCGTGGACGCGGAGCTTGTCGCGCACGGGGATGTGCTCGTGTATGCCGATATGGCGCGGTGGGAGATTCAACTGCGCTACCGCCGCGGCCTTGGCAAGTCGGGCGCGGAAAACGGCCAGGAGGACTACTTCCGCAAGTACAAGCGCGCGTTCTTCGTCGAGTGGCGGGCGGCGGACCGGCACAAATTCGAGTTGTTCGACCGCGTCGATTTCTTCCTCGATACGCATATTCCCGGGATGCCAAAGCTGGTGGATGGCCAAGCGGTGCGGGAGTCCCTCCAC
>JBJKSV010000434.1:0-4027 GCA_046703605.1 Limisphaerales bacterium | reverse complement strand
GTCCAGGACGTCTTCGGACCCACGTATTCGAGTCCGAGGCGAATCCCGTGCTCCTTGAGGATGCTGGCCACCTGGCGCAAGCGGCGGGCGTGCTGTAGGAAATTCTGGATGTAAGTCAGCGTGTTGTCGCAAGGCATCAGCCAGGTCGTGAAGCGACCTACCCCCGCCCGCTGCAGGCCCGCGGCGATCCGGGGCAACGCTTCAAGCCCGGCTTTGAAAGTGGATTCATCACGACGGAATTCAACCGGCAATCCCGCCGCCCCGAATACCAGCCCTTTGCCCTTCATCAGGGCCTTGAGCGCCGCCAGGTCCTCGGCGGAAAGTCCAGCCAGGAATCCCCCAGCCGCCCCGACCGATTCAAACCCATACCGGCCGGCCAAGTCTATCGCTTCACGTTGATCGGCCGAAACGCCGATGTTCCCGCAGACCAGGTCCATGGTCATCTTGCGAGGGTGCGGCTCCGCGGCGACCAGACCCGATAATCCAGTTGCCACCGTCCCGCTCGCCAGCGCGACAACCGCGCCATTCCGTATGAACTCTCTGCGATTGATGTCTTTCATAAGCCACTCATCCCCACCCGGCGCTTGCAACGGAGCCAAATTTGGCCAATCCTGCCATAGCTGAAAACAAATGTCTCCGCCCGCCGCCACTGATAAGGGCATCGTGCCGTTATGTGTAGATCTCGACGGCACGGTGATCAAGACCGATCTGCTTTGGGAATCGCTCGTCGAGCTGCTACGGCGCAATCCCCTCTACCTCTTTCCGGTCCTCCTTTGGTGGATGCGGGGCCGGGCGTATCTCAAGCAGCAGATTGGCGCGCGGGTCGAGCTCGATGTCGCCAGCCTTCCCTACGACCACGGTTTTCTCCAATTCCTCAAGGACGAAAAGCGGGGCGGGCGCCGCATTCTGTTGGTAACGGCCTCCGACCGGAAGTTGGCGGAGCGGGTTGCCGAGCACCTGGGACTGTTCACGGAATTGCTGGCCAGCGACGGCAGAACCAACCTGCGCGGCCACGCCAAGGGAATGAAGCTTGCCGAGAGATTCGGGGCGCGGGGATTTGATTATGCCGGAAATTCCACGGTGGATCTGCGGGTCTGGGCCCAGGCGCGCCAGGCCATTGTGGTTAACGGCAATGCGCGGTTGACCGCGCGCGCGGGCAAGTGCAGCGCCGTCAGCCATGTCTTTGGGTCCACGACGCCGCTTTGGCAGGCGCTAATTCGAGCTCTGCGCCCGCATCAGTGGGCCAAAAACCTGATCCTGTTCGTCCCGTTGCTCACCTCACACCAATTGTTCCGGCGGGCGCTGGCACTGGATGCCGTTTTGGCCTTCATCGCGTTCAGCCTTTGCGCTTCCGGCATCTATGTGCTCAACGATCTGTTCGACCTGGAATCTGACCGTCATCACCGCACCAAAAGGGAGCGCCCGTTCGCCGCCGGCGACCTGCCTTTGCCGGTGGGTCTGGCATCGTTTCCCTTGCTGCTGGCCGCCGGGGCACTCTTGGCGTTCCGACTGCGATGGGAGTTTGGGGCCGTCCTGGGCGGTTACGTGCTCCTGACGACCACTTACTGCTGGGGGCTGAAAAAGGTGCCGCTGCTCGATGTCTTCTGCCTGGCGGCCCTTTACACTATCCGGCTCATCGCCGGCCATGCGGCCACGGGCGTTGCCTACTCCACCTGGCTGCTGGTCTTTTCGATGTTCATCTTCCTGAGCCTGGCATTGGTGAAACGGTTCGTGGAATTGAATTCTGCCCTCCACCAGAACCGCGCCGACATCAAGGGCCGTGGGTACCGGCCCGATGACCTCTGGCTGGTGGCGACGCTCGGCTCGAGCAGCGGCTATCTGTCCGCCTTGGTCCTGGCCCTTTATGTCAACAGCAGCGAGGAGGTCCACCGGCTATACCGCCATCCGACGCTGCTCCTGCTGGTTTGCCCCTTGCTCCTCTACTGGATCAGCCGGGTTTGGATGCTGGCTCACCGGGGAAAGATGCACGAAGACCCGCTGGTCTTCGCCCTTAAGGACCCGGTAAGTTATGCGGTGGGGGCCTTGACTGTCATCGTGCTTTGGCTGGCGACGGGGCATTAACCCGAGTATGTCACACGCGGGTACGGCGAGATTCCTTACGTCGTCTCCTACAATGGCTTACGCGGGCCTTGTCGCTGGCAGTGGATAGGTGGCTTGCTGATCCCACACTAGCTTGCGCTCCGGCGCCATTGCGCTAACCTAACGGCGTGGCGGAAGCATCTTTGAATGTGTTGGCGGTGGTTGGCAGCCTGCAGCGAGCCTCGACGACACGGGTCGTCATCCAACAGGTCGCGCGGCAACTCTCGGAGCGAGGCTGCGCGGTGGATGTGCTCGACTTTCAAAAGGAACCGCTCGCCCTTTACAACCCGGACACGGCCCATGACCTGCCCGGTTATCCCGAGTTGCAGGCGCGCGTCGAGCGGGCGGACCTGATCGTCCTGGGGACGCCCGACTACCATGGAAGTCTCAGCGGAGCCATGAAGAATTTCCTGGACCACTTTTGGCGCGAGTTTGCGGGCAAACTCTTCGTGACCATTGTTGCCTCTCATGAGAAAGGACTCACTGTCACGGACCAATTGCGCACCATTGCGCGGCAGTGCTATGCCTGGACGCTCCCCTACGGCATTTCGTTTGCCGAAGGCACAGACGTGGAGAACGGCAAGATTGTTAATGAAGCATTCCGGCAACGGCTGGAGATGATGCTGCGCGATGCCCGCATTTACGGGCTATTGATAGCGAAACAACGGCTGGCGGACCTCGCGGGAGATGAACCGGGCTTTTTGGCCCGCCACCGGCGTTGAACGGAACAGCTCCCGCTGTCCGCAAAACCAAATTAAACCAAGCACCATTGGCACACGGGCGAGCGCGGTTGTGGCGTGCTGGAGCGTTGGAGTGTTGCCTTTTCCGCCACTCCACGCTCTCCGCCGCCCCATCACCCATCATCCCGCCCGCCCCAGCCTCTCGATCCAGCGGTACAGCACGACGACGGTCGCCCCGAAAACGATCCCGCCAATCCACAGCGAGGCGGTCTCGAACCCCTTGCCGGCCACCGCAATCGGGTAGCTCTTGCCGGAAAACGCGACCACGGCGGCGAACACGACCCCCAGCAAACTCTCGCCGACGATCAGCCCAGAGGCGAGCAACACCCCCAGCCGCTTGGTCGCCTCAGGCCTCGGGGCGCTCCGGTCCGCGCGGGTATTGAACCACCAGCCAACCACCGCCCCGACCACCACCATTAGCGTGGTGGAGGTGGGCAGGTAGATGCCCAAGCCCACCGCCAGGGGTGGCAGACGCCACGACTTCGTGGCCTTGCCCAGAACCGCATCGAGGACGATGCTCGCCGCCCCGATGGCCCCGCCAATCCCGATCAGGCTCCAATCAATGTTGTTCTGGATTACCCCCTGGGCCAGCGCAGAGATGAGGCCCGCTTGCGGGGCCGGCAGCGCCCGGGCGGGGTTGACCCCCGGCGCGCCCAGGAAACCGTAAGCCCGGCTGAGCAAATTGAGCACCGGCGGGATGATCAGCGCCCCGGCGACAACGCCGATCACCAGCGCCCACTGCTGCGCCGAGGGCGTGGCATCCACAAGCTGGCCCGTCTTCAGGTCCTGCAGATTGTTGTTTGCTATCGAGGCCACCGCGAACACCACCGACGTCACGAACAGCGCGAACGCCACCAACGCGCGGCCCGCCGAGGCCGGCAGCATCGACTTCATCCCCACCACCAGCAGCAGCGCCGCCACTACCACGACCAGGATGCCAATCCCCGACAGCGGGCTGTTCGAGGAGCCGATCAGCCCGGCCATGTACCCGCACACGGCCGAGACCAGGAAACTCATGATCACCACGAACAGCGCGCCGCCCGCACTCAGCAGCAGCGCGTGGCTCTCCAAGCCGCTGCCGATGCTGAAGTGCCAGAACAGCCACACAACCGCTATCATGCACATCAGCGACACCAGGCCCTCAACTCCAATCGGGATGTCCCGCTCCGGTCGCGGCAGCGTGTCGG
>JBJKSV010000433.1:0-6944 GCA_046703605.1 Limisphaerales bacterium | reverse complement strand
AAGATCTCGATCGTAGCGGTGTTCGGGATGGGGCTGGGCCTTGTTGGCTGCCTGGGATTGCTGGCGGTCGTGGAGTTTGCCGATAGCCGCCTCAAGACCTTCGATGACGTCGAGCGGGTAACACGTCTTCCGGTGCTCGGCTCTTTAGGCGATCTGGATCGCATGGGGGACCAGGCGCGCCGCCAATGGGCCTTCCGCACCTGGACCATGCTCCAAGGCCGCCTCAGCCCTTCGCCCAACCACGGATTTGTCTGCGGCATTACCTCCGCCTTTCCGGGTGAGGGCCGCTCCACCTGGGTGCGTCTGCTGGCGGAGGCGGCCAGCCTGACCGGTTTCCGCGTGCTGACAATCGCCACGCGCCCAGCCGCTGACACCACCAATGGAAATGGCAGCCAAAATAAGAAGAAGGACAAAGAGGAACAAACAGCCGAACTCCAATCCTGGGCCCTGGCCTTTGGAGGTTCCGACAGGAGCATCGAGGTGCTGGCATCCAGCGCCTTGACATCCCCGCGCGAAGTGGCGGATCAATTGGCCGAGCCCGATGCCCCACCGGTAGTTCATATCCCCCTGCCTGGCTGGGTCTGGAATTTGGAGCGCCGCAAACAATGGCTGGCGGCCCTGCAATGCTGGCGGAAGATAGACAACCTGGTCATTCTCGTTGAATTACCCCCGGCGGAAGTTGCCGAATCGGTCCTTTTGGCCTCCAGTTTGCCCAATTTGCTCTGGCTGACGCGCTCCGGTTCATCCACCGCAGGCGAGACGCGCGAACAGCTCGAAACCCTGCGTAACGCGCGCTGCCGGCTCGCGGGGGCCGTCATCAACTGTGAAAAGAGCCGGCCTATGAGGCAACGGTTCCCCCGCTGGGTAGCTTGCGCGTGCCTCCTGGCATTCCTGGGCGCAGGCCGCGCTTGGGCGCAAGGTTCCAATTCGCTTCCGATTACGGCCGCGGCTCCGGCTCCCTCTATCGGAGCCCAGGTTCACAGCAACACGAATCGGACCTTTTCTATCGTCTATCCGTGGCAAAGAGCGGCCTGGCAGCAGCACCTCACATTGGGGCCGGGAGATATCCTGAATTTCGGCCTGTTCGGCCAACCCGACCTCGAGCTCCATGACGTGGCGGTGGGGCCCGATGGACGTGTGAGTTACCTCGAGGCGCAGGACATTCAGGCAGCCGGTCTGACCATCGATCAACTGCGGAATAAGCTGAACTCTGCTCTGAGCCTCTACCGCCGCGCGCCCCGCACGATCATCACCCCGGTCGCCTTTCGCAGCAAGAAGTATTGCGTGCTCGGCGAGGTGGCTCAAAAGGGTGTCTATGTGATGGATGGGCCGGTAACAGTCCTGGAGGCAATTGCCCGGGCGAAGGGTTTCGAGAGCGGCCTGGTGGACGGCAAGGTGGTGGAACTGGCGGATTTCTCGCATAGCTTTATCGCACGGCATGGAAGGCGGCTCGGCCTGAATTTGGGCAGACTCTTCCGCGAGGGCGACCTCTCGCAAAATGTCGCCCTGGAGCCGGGCGATTACGTGTATATCGCCCCGCTCAACCTGGAGCAGGTGTATGTCCTGGGCGCAGTCCGGCTTCCCGGTACGGCGCCCTATTCCTCGAGTGGGACCCTCTTGCGGGCCATCGCGGCGCGCGGCGGATTTGCGGAGCGGGCCTACAAATCCCGGGTGCTGGTCGTGCGCGGGCCGCTGGACCATCCTCAGCGAATCGTCGTCAATACAGATTGGATTCTCCGCGGTCAGGCGCCGGATTTTGCGTTGGAACCTAAGGACATCATTTATGTCAGCTCGAGCCCGTTTGCCCGGGTTGAAGACCTCGCCGACTTGGCTACGACAGCCTTCATTCAGTCGCTCATTTCCACCTGGCTGGAAGTGCGCGTTATCCAGCCCTTTAACCCATGAATCGGTTAATTCACGCCCTGCTATGGGCCGCTCTGTTGCTGTGCGCCGGAGGGTGCGGCCATCTCCAGCCTGGCCACCCGGAGCCTGCCGAGGCGGCCGCTCGAATGGCAACTCCCCCGGCGGTTGCCTTTACTAACAGCTTCAACCCGGAGTGGCTCAAGCCGCCCACGCAATTGTTTACGCTGGGCCCGGGCGACCAGGTGCAGATCGAGGTATTGGGCGACCCCTCAACCAAGGCCACAACCGTCGTCGGCCCGGACGGCAAGATCTACTTCAACCTCCTGCCCGGGATTAATGTTTGGGGGTTGACGCTGGCCCAGGCCAAGGGGCGTCTGGAGCACGCCTACAAGCAGTTTGTGCGCGAGCAACCCAACATCTCCATCCTTCTGCGCAAGGTCGCCAGCAAGCGGATCTGGATTCTGGGCCGGGTCAACGCTCCTGGGGTTTATACGCTCGACGAGCCGACGACCTTGCTGGAGGCCATCTCCAGGGCCGGCGGCACGATGGAGCTAAGCTCCTTGCAGGGCCAGGGCGTGGCCGCTGTCACACAAAAGATAGCCGATCTGCAGCGGAGCTTCGTCTTGCGGGGCGGCAAATGTCTGCCGGTGGACTTCACGCGCCTGCTCCAGGACGGCGACCTCTCCCAAAATATCTATCTCCAGCCCGATGACTTCGTCTATCTCCCCTCGGCCAGCGCCCAGCAGGTTTATGTCCTGGGCGCAGTCACTCAACCTCGCGCGGTGCCCTATCAACCCGGGATGACTGTCGCCGGAGCCGTGGCCGGGGCTTATGGCACGCTCAAGGATGCCTACTTGAACCATGTCGCCTTGGTGCGCGGATCGTTCTCCCGTCCACGCCTCACCATCATCAACCTTCGCGCCGTTCTGCACGGCCACGCGGGCAACCTGGCGGTCAAACCCAACGACATTGTCTATGTGCCCTTCTCTCCTTACCGCTATCTGAAGCGGTATCTGAACATCATTCTGGATACCTTCGCCAGTTCGGCGGCCATCTATGAGGGCGAGAGTGTGGTCGGCACACCCACGCATTTCACGGGCGGCGTCTTCATCCCCGTGGGCAGCGGGATCCAGATCGTCCCCCCCTCCAGCCCGCCGGCGATTCATTAACTGTCTGGCTTCCAGGCCGTGTGGCTCCCTCTGAAATCTGAAATCTCAAATCTCAAATCTCAGATCTCAGTGAAGGGTGGCGGCCGGCAGAACGGCGTTGCCTTGCGGCGGCTTTTGGGCTTTTCTCTTCCGCGTGAAACTGACATTCAGACCGGTCGAATTGCACCTCGCCCACACGTGGACCCTTTCGCGCACCAGCGGCACCAACGTTTCCAAAGTTGTCCTTGTAGAACTGACCTCCGCCGATGGCACCGTAGGCTTGGGCGAGGCGGCGCCGATCTCCCGCTACCGGGAGACCGTCGAGACGGTGCAGGGCTTTTTGCGGAAGGTGGACGCCCGTGGTCTCTCCTTCAACGATGTCGAGGGCAGCATGGCGTACTTGGACACAATTTCGGCGCACGACATGGCCGCCAAATGCGCCCTCAATCTGGCCTTGCTCGACGGTGCGGCAAAGCGGGCCAGACAACCGGTCTATGATTTCATCGGCCTGGGTTTTCGTGAGGATCAACACGTCAGCTCCTTTACTGTCGGCATCGATAAGCCGGACGTGATGCGCCGGAAAGTCCTCGAGGCGGAAGCCTTCCCGGTCTTGAAGATCAAGGTGGGCGTGGCCGATGACAGGGCAAACCTCAAGGCGGTGCGCGAGGCGGCGCCAGCCAAACCGCTGCGGGTGGACGCCAATGAAGGCTGGAAAACCAAGGAACAGGCGCTGGAGACGATTGAGGCGCTCGCCCAGGATGGGAACATCCAATATGTCGAGCAGCCCATGCCCGCCACCACTTCGACGAGGGATTGGGCCTGGCTCAAAGAACGTTCCCCTTTGCCCATCTTTGGCGACGAATCCTACCATTCGGCGAATGACATTTCTCAAGCCGCCGAGTGTTTCCATGGCGTCAACGTAAAGCTGGTGAAGACCGGAGGCATTACGGCCGGGCTTGCCGCGCTCCAGGCCGCCAGGAAGGCCGGGCTCAAAACGATGATTGGCTGCATGATCGAGACCAGCATCCTTATCAGCGCCGCCGCGCACCTCGCTGAACTGTGCGATTACCTCGACCTTGATGGCAACATCCTTATCACCGATGATCCCTATGTCGGCGTGGCCAACACCTGCGGCGTCCTCTCATTTACGGCCGCCCTGGAAAAGTCCGGTCTGCGAGTCTCCGCGCGAGCTCCACTTCGCGCTTGAATTTCAAGAACACGTTAGCCTAAAGTCCGCCCTGCAATTGCCTGCAAGGCTTCAAGCCTTGCCTCGCCACGCCCGGGACGAGGTTCGTCCGGGAGAGTGGCCAGGCTGCGCAGGCGGCATGTTTGGACCAGAAGATGACCATGATCAATAAACCTGAACAGACGCTTTGCCACAGGTTGACTTTAGACTGCAACGCTCTTGCGATGGGAGCCTTGGTCGCCTGCTTGTTCCTGGCCCGCGTGGCTAGCGCCTCCGAAGACGTGCCCTACCGGCCCTTCGCGATGTGGGCCGATCTGCCTCAGCCCGGGCAGTTTGTGGTGGGCCTCGTTTATGACGAATCCGAGGCCTATCATATATGGGCGAATCGGGATTATCGAAACATTACCGTTAAGGCCGGCGGAGAGAGCTACGGTATCGACATTAATCAGGGCTTCGTCGCCTTGCAGTATGGCATTTCAAAACGCTGGGCGGCAGACCTGAACTTTGGCGCCACAACGGTCGGCTGGCGTGCCTTTTCTCCCGACCACTCCGTCCAATCGACTACCGGGCTGATGGACACCTCCTTCGGGGTCCGCTACCAGATCTTCAACGAGGCTGAGGCCAAATCTCCATACGTGCCCACGCTCACCTTCCGCGCCGGCGCCGTCCTGCCCGGCAGTTACAACCAGGACTTTAAGTTCGCTCCCGGCCTTCGCTCCGCCGCGATTGTGCCCGAGTTCCTCGCCCGAAAGCATTTCGGCTGGCCCGGCTTGGGTGCTTATGCCGACCTTCTCTACCGGTGGAACCGAACGACTGGCAACGACCAATACATGACCGCTATTGGGCTGTTCCAGCAAATCAAGCGATGGGAACTGGACGCCGGCTACCGCCACCTCCAGACGCTCTCCGGCGGTAACATTTATTTCACGAATCCTAACGATCTCTCGACCTTGGTGTATCCCCGGGACGTTCGCGAGATCAATGACGCCATCGAGGCCGGCTTCAGCTATCTTATTCCCAAATACAACATCCGCCTCGGGTTTCAGTCTTTGACAGTGTTTGACGGCAGCAATACCGACCGCAAATTCTGGGTCGGCGGCTCCATCGACGTGCCCTTTGGAGGCAGATAGGCGCTTGTGAGGTGTTCGGGCAAGTGGCGTGAAGCGTGAAGCGCTCATGGCAGCACGGAACTGCAAACGTAGGACTCACCCTTCACGATTTCCCTGCTGCACTACTAACGCCAATAACCCTGTAGCCAGACCCAATTCCGCCCGTGCCGCGCCCACCGGCCGTCTATCCAGAAGGCCCCTGGCCGGGGACGCTGAACCCACGCCCCGGGTATCCATTTCCAAACCCCCATCGAGCGACTCCAGTGACCTCGAACCCAAAAATAATCCCGGCCGGGAGAGAGTGGAACCAGTTCGAGCCGTGGCCCGGGCGGTGGCTCGTCAACTATGATTGACCGGGACCTTAGCGGGCGGACAGACGGCAGAGGGCCGGAAACTCTCGCCACGGCAGTATTGGAGGCGGTAGCCGAGGACGCCGCCGCGTTGGGCGTGCCCGACGCCCGCGAAGCCGGACCAGTTGCGGCGCTGCCGGGATTCGATTGGCTTTGATAACGGGTGTCGGTGAAATTCAGACCCTCTGGCCCCAGGGCGAGATCGTGGTTGAGCATCATCGTGATAACCGCGTCGGGCACGTGCAGCTTCCGCAGGTTCACGATGTCATTGGCCGACAGATCATATTTACGCGGCGCGTTTTGAATAAACGCCCGAATCACCTTTTCCTTTACCTGGTGTTGGGCCAGTTCGGCTACCTCTGCGACATCCGGAGAAAGCCGGATCGGCCCACTTGTGGTTGGCGTGCCCGAGGGCAATGGCTCTCCCGCAGCCAGGAGTGACATTCCCAGCATCGACAGCAGTGTAATGAAGGCTCTCTTCCTCACGTCAGGACCTTTTCAACGTTGGACGCCTTTCCGCGCCAACTGTTCAACGCAGGGCTGGTGGTGTTCGGCTTAGCATCCACAATTTTCATTTCGGATTTCCCGCCCAGGCGGCAGCCTATAGGCAAAGGCATGAACGAGCGGCGAACTGATTTTGATTTGCTCCGGGACTTTGCCAGGCATGGCAGCGAAAGCGCTTTTGCGGACGTGGTCCGGCGCCACTTGGACTTGGTTTACGCAACGGCCCTGCGCAAAGTCGAAGACCCGGGCGCGGCGGAGGAGGTGGCCCAAAACGTGTTCATCACGCTGGCGCGAAAGGCCTGGCAGTTCGCCCCGGACGATTCGCTCCCGGCCTGGCTTTACAAGGCCGCCCTGCTCGAAGCCCGCCAGTGGCTCCGGGGCGAGCTTCGCCGGCGCCGCCGTGAACAAACCGCCGCCGAACTTGGCACCACGATGAAAACTCCGGACGAACAGACCGCCTTGCACGCCCTGCTGCCGCTTCTGGACGAGGCGCTCCTCTCCTTGCGCGAAAAGGACCGCACGGCTTTGCTGCTGCGCTTTCACGAGCACCAGACGCTGCGCGAAGTTGGCTCCGGGTTGGGTGTGAGCGAAGATACCGCCCAGGAGCGCGTGGCCTCGGCCCTGGATAGGCTCGCGCAATTCTTCCAGCGCCGCGGCTTCCGAGCCGCCACCACCGCCGCGACCACCGCCGCCCTTCAGCATACCGCCGCCTCGGCCTCCGCCGCGACCGCCTCAGCCATTGTCAACGCCGCGCTGCAGTCGGCGCCCCCCGCGGTTGCCGGCC
>JBJKSV010000432.1:0-5940 GCA_046703605.1 Limisphaerales bacterium | reverse complement strand
CAGCACCTCGACCGGGCAGGTAGTCCGCCTCCTGCCCAGTAATGACGGGCCTGTTTTCACGGTTGCCTTCAGCCCGCATGCCCACCGCTTGGCCATGGGAACCCGGCGCGGAGGGGTGCGCGTCTTCGATATCGCAACCGGACACCTGCTCTTGAGCCTGGGCCATCCCACGGCGCCCGTGGGTTGGGTCGCCTTTAGCCCGGATGGCCGGCGCCTGGCGGCCATAGACTACGATGAATTTGTCGAGGTCTGGGACCTCCCCTCCGGCAAGACCCACGCCCGTTTTCGTGCTCACTCGGCCATCGGCGTCAGTCTCGCCTTTAGCGCCGACGGACGGCGGTTGGCCACCGCCGGCTTCGATTCCACCGTCAAGCTGTGGGACCTCTCGGACGGACGCCCTATCCTCACCTTCAGAGAATTCAAAGACAAGGTGCCGTGTGTGGCATTCACTGCGGATGGCACTCGCCTTGCCGCCGCCTCTCTGGACGGAACCCTTCAGGTCTGGGATGCCAGGCCCCTGCGCGGCGACGAAGGACTGGGGCTGCGCACGATCCGGACCCCAATCGAACTGAGTGGCATGGATGTCAGCCGGGACGGCAGGTTGCTGGCTTGCTGCTATGAGCAGGACCCTTCCTACGGCTCCGCGCCCATATTCATCTATAACACGCGCACTGGCCGGCTGGTGAGAACGTTCCCGGGGAATGTTTCAGCCACTTTCTCCGTCGCATTCAGCCCCGACCAGCGCTTCCTGGCCTCGGTCGGGGACGACCATTACCCGCCCGGACACAACTCCATCAAGGTTTGGAATGTGTCCACGGGCAAAGAGGCCTTCCAGGCGGAGGAGGTCGAAGGCACCGGTGTTTTGTTTGCCGTCGCCTACAGTCCGGATGGGCGGCGGATTGTGGCCGCCGGCCAGGACAGCCAGCTTAAGGTCTGGGATGCCGCCACCGGTCGGCGCGTGGCTGTCCTGGGGACACACACTCGGCTGAAGGTGGTGAGCGCTCTTGCCTTCAGCCCTCGTGGGCGCTACCTCGCGTCGGTCGGATTGGATGGCTACGTGAGGATCTGGGATGGCGCGCAATTGGAGTCAACACAAGACCACCCCTTATTGTCGCTTCCGGCCGAACCAGGCGGAGAGAGCAGCGGCCTTCTGGCCTTCAGCCCCGATGAGACGCGCTTGGCCGTTGGAGGCAGCACCGGGACGGCGAGCGTGTGGAATCTGGCGACCCGCCAGCGCCTCCGGCTCACAAGCGACACTCCCTGCTTTCTCGCGTTGGCCTTCAGTCCAGACGGCACTCTCCTGGCTTCGGGCGGCACGGACTGCACGGTGCGTCTCTGGGATGCCCACACCGGGAAGCTGCTGCGCACGTTCCTCGGACATCAAGGCAAGGTCTCCAGGGTAGCCTTCGTTCCGGCTCCAGGCGGCGCCTCCTGGCTGGCCTCCGCCAGCCAGGACCGCACCATCAAATTCTGGGATCTCCGCAACCTGCCAAAAGACATCCCCGGCCGGAAGTAATCTCCCGAGCCTGATCCTTCCCGCGCCGCCTTCGCTGTATGTATTCTCGGATTCCTGTCCTGGGGCTGATCCTTTCTATCCCCGATTTGTCGCGCGTATGAGTGAGGCACGCCATGGCCTGCAAGTAGCAAGGCATGAGGCGCCTGTACGAAACCATGTCGCCCGCAACAAACGGGAAAGACAGCGAACGATCCAGCAATATGACCATAGTCCAATACCTGCCGCACTGGTTGCGGCCCCGGCTGCGCAAGCCTTCCGCCCTGAATCCAACCACTGCTGGTGAGAACCAGCGCAAGGCGGCCCCGGCGCTGCCGCAGCGAAACCGTTCGCCAAAGTTCTCTGAGGATGATAGCCCTCCCGGTTATCGCGTTTTGTGGCGGCATTGATAAACACCAGGCCACATGAATACCAAGAACACAATACAAGCATTGTCACTGGCATCGGCGATGTTGTTCGCCTTCTCTCAAAGCGCCAATACTCAAACCACGAACGCGGACCAAAAACCCAGTTCAGATGAGATAGCGATCCGAAAGGTGATCCGGACCGAGACTGAGGCCTTTCACGCGGGAAACGCGGAGGTCTGGCAACAAACCTGGCTCCACGACGCGCGGGCCACCCGCACGATCGTTGTTAACAACGCGTGTAAGACCACCAGGGGTTGGAACCAGTTCGGGCCGGGATATGTGCAAGCCTTCAAGCAGCATTGGGACGCGCCCCCCATCGACCTGCGCTCGGACAATTACCTTGTCCGTACCAGCGGTGATTTGGCCTGGGTCGAATACGACCAGTACGTCTGCCCGAAAGGCGCCGATCCGAAACAGAGGACCTTCACCCGCGAGTACCGGGTGATGGTCCGGCAGAACGGCGCGTGGAAAATCGCCACCCAGATCACCCTTGGCCTCGATACCTTCGGGGAGTTCAGGAAGCTCAAATTCAAGAATTGAGGGTGACATGGACCAAGATATTGGCCTCGATTGTTGCCAAATGCTACCTTCAGGCCAAATGAGCTTTCCCACCGCACACGAATCAAGGGCTGTGACGTTCAAAGCCCAACACGCAATACGAGGCCCCCAAAGCCTCGCGCCCCCGACTCGCGACCCGACAGCACTCATCCAGCCACTTGGAGAATCCGATCTTGGTACTTTCTTTCGCTATCTCAACGGCAATCTCGCCGAAAATGGTACCCCGGAAGTTGGATACTTCGCACCCCGCCCCCGCGGCGACTCAGCTTTCCCTCCGGAGAAAGAACAAGAGTACCGGGCGGCGCTCGGCATACCTATTGGCAATAAAGGCTGGCGGCGTGTCTGGGTTGCTCGCGCATCCGACGGAACTCTTGCGGGTCATGTCGATCTGTGGGCCCATCCCATGCCGTTCACCGAACATCGATGCCTGCTCGGTATGGGAGTGCATCGCAATTACCGCAGACGTGGACTGGGGGGCGAGCTGCTGGACCACGCGCTCTCCTGGGCAGCATCGATAGCCTTTCTGGAGTGGATCGATTTACACGTGCTGGCCAGCAACCAATCGGCCATCCGGCTCTACCGCCGTGCGGGATTCACCAAGGTCGGCGAGGCGGCGGATATGTTCAGGGTCGATGGTCTTTCCATCACCGACATCACCATGACCAGGCGCATCCATCGATGCGTAAGACCGTAAGAAAAGCACCGGCTACTTCGGAGGCGCGGGCGCCACAATCGTCATGCCATGGCGCCGGAAGATCTCCGCCATCTTTGCGCGGTCGGGCGGACCGCCCCCAGCAGCACCGATTGCCTCGGCTGCTTCGCGGAAGTACGCCGGACCCATGATCGCCGGACTGATAAGGCACAGTTGTTTCACATCCTCGCTCCCGAAGTTGTCGAAGCGGTGCACGGCTCCCCGGGGAATGCATAACGCCTGCCCGGGACCAACCGGGATGGGCGTGCCGTCAACCGTCCAGGTAAGAACCCCCTCGATGCCATAGAGCACCTCCTCGTAGGCGTCGTTCTTATGCGCCGGGGCCGCCAGCTTCTGTCCAGCGGGAACGCGTACCTCGAACACCGACATGCTCCCGTTTGTGTCTTCGCGCGCGAGGAGGAACCGTATCCCAATCCCTGTCGCACCGATCTGAATGGTCTCCTCTGAAGGATTACCTCCGGTCGTCCCAGTACTCATGATTTCTTGCCTTTCTGTCTTGTGGCCGAACCTTCGCTCTCATTCGCACCCGGCCAGTGATCCTCGATATGGAAACAGAGCGCGGTTCGGGCGTCCAGTCCAGAACAGGAGCCAACCGGAACGGGCAAGAACGGCACAGAAGCGGAAAAGCCGTTGGATCGGCTTTCATGCTCATACGCCGTTGCACACTGCGCAGGGCTGCGGTGGGTTGCTATTCATGGCCCAAAACATCCATCGGGCATTGATGTTGGAGGTGGTCCGGCTCAGCGAGCTCCTGGTGAATGTGGTTGTCTTCGCAACCTTTCCTCGAGAACGCAATAGAAGACAAATGAACAGTTCCCATGACGGGGACTAACAACACATAACAACCCGGTGCCAAAGCACCATTAAGAAAAGGAAATATGAATACCAGCAGCAATACGCAAGCGGCCCAAGTGTCCAGAATACAAGATCGCCGCTCAGAATCCAAGGGCTCCAACCGTTTAGGAACGCTCTTCGGCATATTGGGCGTCATCACTGCCCTGTCCTGCACCTCATCAGCAAGGGCATTGTCCATCACACCATTGGGACAGGGCGCGCTCCCAACGGGAGAAACCATCTTCACGGTACAGGTTACGCTCGACCCAGGCGAAGAGTTTGGGTGGCATTACCACACCGGCAAGGCCTGGGGGGTCATTCTCAGCGGTATTCTCACGGAAGACGAAGGTTGTGGCGCGGAACTGACTGACTTCGGAGCCGGCCAGGCTCTCGCCGAAGAAGCTGGACGCGTCCACAATGTGTACAACCTTGGCACGGAACCGGTCGTCCTCCTCTGGACGGAGATTTACCCCTCCTGCTTGGAGCACACTTATTTCGTTGACGGACCAGACTGCGAAGGCAAAAGCGGTAGATCGCACCTTGTGAAGATCCCGCATTGCCCGTGAGCAGGGTTCGCGAGTGATGTCAGGGCCGGGGCGTGCCCCCGGCCCGGATTGGAGCAGTAACTACCTGAAGCTTTCCGCTCTGCCTAACGCTTTTTCTTTCGCCTCAACCGCCGCTATTTCTTGGAAGGACGGAACCTCCCACAAACGAATACTCACCCTTGGTTCGAGGCTGTAACCAACAGCCAGCGTACGGTTATCTGGTGAGAACTCCAGCGACCGGCATCCGCCTGGAAGTGTCAGGGTCGCCACCTCTTGGAGGGTGGTCACATTCCAGAGCTTCACTTTGCCGTCGTCCGCAGCGGTGGCGAGCGTCTTGCCATCTGGCGAGAAAGCAACACTCACGACCGACATAATGTGGCCCATAAGCGTGCCTGCTAGTGATCCGGAAGAAACGTCCCAGACTTGCGCGGTATTGTCCTTCTCGGCGGTTGCCAGGAGTTTGCCGTCGGGAGAAAATGCGACGGAGAGAACACCATGGTGGTGCATGTCGGGTTCGCGGAGGAGACGGCCAGTGTGGACGTCCCAGATGCCGACGCGCGCGGGGTCCAGGTCTTTCTCCTCCGCGCCTGCCAGCAGTCTTCCGTCGGGCGAGAACGCAAGACACACCATTTTCGTTTCAAATGTGTCGAATCGTTTGAGTTCGCGACCTGTTTTGGCATCCCACAGCTTCATGTCGCCCTTTTCGCCGCTGGTGGCGATACTCCGGCCATCCGGAGCGAAAACCACTGCTGCCACTTCACCTTCGTGGGCTTGCCAGGAGTTCACGGGGGACATGGCCGCCAGGTTCCAAACCTCGATGATACCATCCTTGCGGCCGTACACTGCAATCGGTTCGATGCCGTGAGCATCTCTGCATGCAGGCAGGGGGCATCGCCAACCCCGGTCATGGAGCAAGGCGTATTTTTGCAGAGGAACGACCGTAGGTTTCCTATCCTCGAGACCCCACATTTTTGAGTCCTTGTAGCCCTCCGCAACGAGCCAGCGGCTGTCGGACGAAATGCCGGTAATCAAGTAACTGTTTTCCAGCTCTCGTTGGTGGTGGCGTTTGGTGGCGTCCCACAACCGTGTCGTTCCGTCGTAGGAACCAGACGCCAGCATACGCCCGTCCGGCGACATCGCCACGGACCAGACATCACCAAGATGCCCTCGCAATCGGACCAGCGGCTGCCAGGTCGTGGCGTCCCATACGAGCAGTGTGCGGTCGGTGCTGGCCGTGGCGAAGGTTCGACCATCGCGCGCAAAACTGATATCCGTGACCCACCCTGTGTGTTCCTTCCGGGTTTCGACGATCTTTCCGTCAGCCACGTCCCAAACCAGAAGCAACCCTCCGTCTCCGGCTCCAGTCAGCAA
>JBJKSV010000431.1:0-3445 GCA_046703605.1 Limisphaerales bacterium | reverse complement strand
GTCGTCATGAGGAACATCCCGGCGCATAGAATCGCGGTCGGGTGCCGGCGCGGCTCGTGCGCGATTCACCCGGAGACAAATCAGACCGCGGCTCCAACAGAACATGATTCCCGGAAATAAGCCCAGCCGCTTTTGCCTGTCGCCGCCGCACGCTTGGCCCCCGCATTACCATTGACTTTGCTCACCGAATGGTAATATTGGTGGTATGACTGAAACGAAAATGCTGAGCGTGAAGGTGCCAACGAGAATCTTCCGGCAACTGCCCGCCGCGCACCAAGGCCGCAGCCGGTTTGTCGTGTCGGCGCTCGAAGAGAAGATCCGGAGGTCTGAGGCGGAGTGGGAGCCGACGACCGCGCGCGGCCGGCGATTGAAAGCCCTTCTAGACAAAGGGCGGGCGGAGCGCGAGCCGCTGCTGGACGATGAAGGCATTGCCCGTGAATTGCAGGAGCGCCGCGGGTGGCACCATTGAGAACATTTCTTGATTCCGGCGTCCTGCTGATGGTTTGGCGGGGAAACTCCCCGGCGTCCGCGGCGGCAAAGCGGATTTTGGCGGATGAGTCGCGTGAGTTTGTGACCTGCGAGAACGTCCGGCTGGAATTATTGCCCAAACCCACGTTTGAAAGGCGCTTCTCTGAGTTGCAATTCTACAACAGGCATTTTTCAGAGACCTCGGCCTGCGAGCCGTTCAGCGAGGCCCTGGGCACGGCGGCTCTGGCGTTGGGCAAGAAGCACGGGCTGTCGGCGGGCGACGCTCTAAACCTTGCGTCAGCCATCCGCCTCGGAACCGACGAATTTATCACCAGTGAACTGCCCGGCAAGCCGATGTTCCGCGTCTCCGAAATCAAGGTGATCTCGCTTCACGTGCTGTGACTTTTGGAAGGCGTGCCCCAATTCTGTTAGCCGGGCGAACGAATCATGCGTATCCCCAAGCGCCTGTTTCTATCGCCGCCGCACCTCGGCGAGCACGAGCTTGAATTTGTACACGAGGCTTTCGCCAGCAACTACATCGCCCCGCTCGGGCCGATGGTCGATGCCTTCGAGAGGGAGTTTGCGGCCTACACCGGCATTCCCCACTGCTTGCCCCTGGCCAGTGGCACCGCCGCGATGCACCTGGCCCTGCGAGAACTCGGGGTCGGGCCCGGAGATAAAGTCCTCGTCTCGACGCTGACGTTCATTGCGAGTGTCAGCCCCGCGACATTTCTCGGTGCATCCGTCGGGTTCATTGATTCGGACGAGACCTCATGGGTGGTCCAGTCAAGACGCGTCCTGTGCGAAGGTGGCAATAATGAAAAGTTGCCGGCCGCACCAGGATGAGGTTTATTGACGTCGTGAACAAGGGTTCCGTTGTGAAGATTGATCCCGGAATCATGAGCGGGACGCCCTGTTTTGCCGGAACGCGCGTACCCGCGCGTTCCCTGATTGACTACATTGAAGGCGGTGACACCCTCAATGATTTTCTGGAGCAGTTTCCCACGGTTTCCCGCGAGCAAGCGGTGGCGTTCCTGGAAGAATCCTCCGCCATCTTGGAGAAACCGCTCCAGCCTGCTTAATGCCTATTTTGCTCGATGAATGCTTGCCCAAGGACTTCGCCATCGAGCTGGCCGGTCACGCCGTTAAAACCGTGCCGCAAGCCGGCTGGGCGAGCGTCAGCAACGGCCAGTTGCTCAAACTGATTGCCGCGTCCAGCAACTTCGGTCTATTCCTGACGATGGACAAGCAGTTGCCCCAACAAAACAAAACAAGCGAACTGCCCTTTGCCATTGTCGTCATCCGCGCCAAAACCAATCGGCTGGAACACGTTCGTCCGTTCGCGCCTCTGGGTGGAGGCCGGAGGGAACATTTATCTTGCCCGGAAATCAACCTCCTGCGATAGTCGAGCTATGACTGCCACAGCCGTCATTGAAGAGATCAAGCAACTGCCACGCGCTGAACAGTCGCAGGTCATCCATTTTCTCCACGAGATCGAACGTCAGCGTCAACTCAGTGGAAAGGAGCTGCGCGTGCTCCTGGAGCGAATGGTGGATTCCAAAGACCCCGCCGAAAGAGGGCGATTGCGAGAGGAAATTCATCGCGGATTTTACGGCGAGTAACATGCCGCGCATTCGCGCGAAAACGCCTTCCGCCCCGACTCCTGGATCATCTGCTTGACCGCGTAGTTGAACGAGAAATCTCCGGCGAGCAGTCCGAACTGATGGCGGAATGGCTGGGCGCTAACCCCGAGGTGCCCGAAGGAAAGTGGTTCAAGAGATTCTCCGGCATGACTGTCTGCGGCGAAGGTGAACTGGTCAAAACGTTTTTGCGGCCGGGGCAGTCGCCAAATAGGCCAAGAACTTAAATGAATGGCACACTCCCGGGCGCGACAGCCCCTTTCACAAGACCTACATCCAATGCGCCGCCTCGGACGACGGCACCGCGATCGGCGCCGCCCTCTACACATGGAACGTCCTTCTTCACAAAGCGAGAGCCGCGAGCATCGAGCACGCCTATTGGGGGCCGGAGTATTCCGAGCACGAGATGGAAGAAGCCCTCACCCACGCCCGGCTCCCCTTCGAGCGTCTCTCGCCGCCGTCTGCCACCAGGACAACACCGGCCGCCTCCACACCGTCAAACGCTCCCAGAACCCCCTCTACTACGACCTAATCAAAGCCTTCCAGGCCCGGACCGGCACGCCCGTCCTGCTCAACACCAGCTTCAACGAAAACGAACCCATCGTCGATCACCCCTCCCAGGCCGTCGCCTGTTTCGTCCGGACAGACATGGATGTGCTGGTGCTCGGCCCGTTCATCACCGTCAAAAGGAGATAGAAGCTGGAAGATAGGAGATAGTACCTATCTCTTGTCTCGTATCTGCCTTCTATCTCCTATCTTCTACCTCCTGCCCCCTACCTCGTATGACATTTGAAGATTTGGAAGCTCCATGCCTACAACGTGGCTCGCGGCTCTTGCGGCGAGGTCCGCTCCCTCCTTTACGTCGCTGAGGACAATTACCCCGGCACGGCCCAAGTCGCCCGCGACCTCCGGACCGTCGCCGTCGACGCCGGGTCCTTGGTCTCAGGCCTGATTTCCTCAACGCGGCGGCGCCTGGTCGGAAAAGCCTCGATGAGCATTCTGTTGACGATGGCCCTCGGCCTTGCCGGCCTCTGGCTCCTCCGCTAACCCATCTTCCATCTCCCAACTTCTATCTTCTATCTCCTTGCCCCCTTCCTCCGTTAAGCGCCTGACTCCTCTCTGGCCCCTCTGTGCCGCCCTCCTCGTCCTCTGGCTGGCGCTAATCCGGCTCCTGGGAGCCCAGTGGTCCGCCTACGAGCAGTACAACTATGGCTGGGCCGGTTCCATTCCTTTGCCTCTACTTCGCCTGGAACCGCCTCCGCCCCGCTCCCCACTCCCGTCCATTTGATGTTGGACGTTCAATGTTGGATGTCGGATCTTCGCCTCCTCCCGCTTCC
>JBJKSV010000430.1:0-3090 GCA_046703605.1 Limisphaerales bacterium | reverse complement strand
AACTCTGCCTTCTGACCTCTGTCTTGCCGCCCACCACGCGCCGATGGTGTTGTGCAGGAGGAACAGCACCATGTAGTGCTCGGTGAACAACTGCGTGACGGCGGGCAGGGTCTCGCCCGTGATCTTGTCCCCGGAGGCGTTGACCTCATCTTTGCGCTCCGCCTGCCAGAACTGATACACCCACCCCAGGCTATCCTCGGCGGTGAAGACCTCGACCGGTAACTCCGTCACCAACTTCTCCAGCGCCCGCTTATGCTCCGGGGCGAAGCCTACCTGGAGCACAGGATCATCGGGCCGAAAAATCTGCGGCAGCATCCGGGCCGCGTAACGGGCCGCCAGCGTCCAGCCGTCCAATTGTGGGGCAGGCATCTTGCCTGCCGGTAGCGAGGCATCCTGCCTGGCCCCCTGGGGCGTGGAGGCTCCAGGGACCGGCAGACCGGAGGTCTGCGCCACTTCATCCCTGGCCAGCTCGTCGCATTCCGCCAGAGTGACCGGTATGCCCTCCTTGTCGTGAATGAGCAGATGATTCTCGGCCAGGAACCGGGCGAACAGCATCCGGTGCCAGTGCTCGTAGGCGCACTCATGGAGCAGCCGGTTAATGGACTGCGCCCCGGTCCTGGGCTCGCGCTGGTCGCCGAGCTGCCGCCCATGGGCACGCAGTCGATTACGGAGTTGCCGCTCCTCGACTCCCAAGTGACCGCCCGGCTCTGCGTTACCGACCGTCAACCGTTCCAGCGCGGCCTCGGCCGCAGCCTCAGCATGCCGTCGCGCTGTCTTGACGGTGTTTTCGAGACGGTTCCGCAGCTCTGATGGAAGGACAGCCATATTTCTATGATGACTCCTGTATAATCATCGCGTTGAAGACGGCTCCCCGGACAGTGTCCATTGGAGCGCCCTTAGCCCGCAGCAAGGAATCAGTTCGTTGTCGGACTAAACCAGCCCGCTGAAAAACCTCCCGGAGCGAGTTGATGTGCGTATTGAGGCTAAGCGCCCGGAGACACACGATAATCATTTCGCGAAGATAAAACTCGAGGTTTGCGGCGAAGAGCGGCATTTTGAAAGTAATGGTAGAGCCATGGACGATGCAGCAACGAATGCGGTAGAGCCGGGCCAATTGCCAGACCAAATGCCGGTGATGCAGGGCCAGCAAATCCGCCGTCTTCGCCGGGTCTTGAAGCCGCTCGGCGAGCCGACTGATGCGAAAAGCGGCAACGGGATGGCCAGGAAAGCTTTGGGCTAACCTGGTCGCCAAGGGCGGCGATTGCAGTAATTGCAGCAGTCCTCGCGAAGTCAGCTCACCCAAGGTTTGAACGCCGGTGTCGGCCTGGAAATCCGCTGCCCATTCGATTCCTTGGTCCTTCATCGTGCGCAGGTGCATTTTGGTCTTGCTTAACTGGGCGTCGTATTACAAATTGTCAGCATATTACGGGAGTAAAGGGTGTCGGTTAGCTCCGCGAGGAGCTGTGGTGCGCAAGCACCCCCGCACCAAACACTCCCATTTTTTATTTCTCCCGTCATTTACCCAATCCCCACCGGCCCATCTGCCAGGGCAGTGCTAATCTGTTTTTCCACTTGAGCCAGCCAAGCCTTCAACTCGGCCTCGTTGCGAATCGTGGCAGACGGCAGCGTCACGTAAACGACTTTGGGTTCGATTAACTTGGCGGCTTCACGTAGCGCCTTTTGGAACCGTTGCGGCAGCGCATCGCAGTTGGCTTGCCACATCTCCAGGTTCGTATGGTTCAGGCTCTCGACCAACTCCGCTTCCGTGCCGACCTTGATACCGGGCACAGCGGTCAGGCCGTTCCGCGCCAGGATAGACGTGCGGTCCTCGTCTGAAATCTTCGACCAGGCGTCCGTTGCCTCCAACGCCTTCATGCCTTCCTGGTGAGCCTGCTTATATCCGGCGTGGAGCGCAGTGAGCTTTTGTCGGAGCAAGTCCGTCAGCTTGTCAGCCAACGGTGCCACTGGATCCGGGTCGGCCAGGAGTTGGCGCTCGTTCTCGATGGTCTGCATCTGCTGCCTGGCATCATCCGCCTCCGGCAGCTTCGAGGCGTGTTCAGCCAGGCCGTTCAGGGACTCCCACTTAGGCAACCGCTCCTGAATCGACTTCGAGGTCTTGCTCCAGGCCGTGATGCTCTGGGTGAGGGCCTCTTTCTGCTCGTAAAGCTTGAGCAACTGCTCGTTGCCGGTGAGCGCCTTGATTTCCTTGACCGAAGTCGTATCCGGCTTCTCCGGGCGTGGAGCATCGCCGCCCGCCGCATCGGCCAACTCCAGCACCCTGGTGATGAACATGGGACCGGCCGCGGCCTCCTCGCCGGGCTTGCAGCCGACGCTAGCAGCCTGGAACAGCTTGCGGATGGCAAGCTTCTGGGCGGCGGAGATGGTGATGTGTTCGGTGCGGAAGTCGCAGACGCCGACCTTGGCGTGGTCGAGTTGGCGCGGGTCAAACGCCTGGCCGTTGTGCGTGACGCGCAGATGGCCGGTTACGGAAAGGAGAATGAGAGCACCGTCAATCGCATCCTGCGGCCAGCCGTATTGGCCGTTGGCGAACTGCCTGCGCACATCGCTGCCCTTCTTACCAGCGTTGACGAACCCCAGGATGGCGGCGCAGACCGGGTGCTTGTCCGGGTCGCCCTTGAAACCGAGCGCGTCCAGCGCGTTGGCGTCGCCCTTTTTCGAGCGCTCGACCACCTTTTCCCAGCGCGGGTCGTCGGCCACATCAAACTGCGGGTAGAGCCGGGCCAGTGCGTTCTTGGCCGCTTCCTCAACCCGGTCGCGCATGAAAATGCCGGTTATCTCATTGCCGCCGCCCATAAACACCCTCGTGCCACTCATGATCTCCTGGACCGTGGACTTCAGCTTCGTGTCGGCGACCGTCTTGCGGGTTTCGATAGCGGCCCTGGCCTCCAGGCCCTCCGGCGTGGTGGGCATTCCCTTGATGTTCAGCGTCTCCTCCGCCGCTTTCATTGTCGCTATCGTCTTCTTCAGATCCTCCGCCGACCGGCGCGGGATATAGACATAGACCAGCGGCGTTTCGACCCCGCCCTTCTGGGCTTCGGCGATGACGGACTTCTCATCGATCGTCCAGCC
>JBJKSV010000429.1:0-5331 GCA_046703605.1 Limisphaerales bacterium | reverse complement strand
GCGCAGGTCCCTCCGAAGCGAGACGCAATTCAAAATTCTCAATTCTCAATTCTCGATTCTCAATTGCCGCAGGCAAGTACAAGGCCTCTGAGCTCCGGCTCGCCGCGCCTGGCCCGGTGCCTGACAGCCGTCGCATGCCTGCTGCTGCTCGGGCTGTTTTGCCCCAGTATGGCCCTGGGATCCGCCGCCAGCGCCATGCGCGACTACAAGGCAGGGCGGTACGGACAGGCGCTCAAGGAGTATGAACGCCTGCTCAAGCAAAAAGACGATGCCCGGCTGCACTTCAACGCGGGCGTGGCGGCTTACCGGGACAAACAGTACAAGGAAGCGGCAAAACAGTTCGAAGAGGCGCTGGATTCGCCTGACCTCGGCTTGCAACAACGGGCCTATTACAACCACGGCAATACGCTCTACCAACTCGGTCTTCAGAACCCGGATCAGGAGAAGAAGGCCGAGGCCTGGACCAACGCGCTCCAGGATTTTGAGAGCAGCCTGAAGCTCAACGCGCAGGATGCCGACGCGACGACTAATCGCGACTTCGTAAAATGGGAACTGGAGCATCTTCCCAAGCCACCGCCTCAGCCCCAGCAGAGCAAGTCCGACAAGAAATCGAAGCAGAACAAGAACCAGAAGCAGCAAAAGCAGCAGAATGGGGAGTCAAAGCCACAACGGAACCAACAGCCCAAAGAGGCCAAGTCTCCGCAGAAGCAGGACCAAAGCCACCCAGCCCAACAGCAGGAGTCCCATCAGGCAAAAGAACAAGCGAACAAGCAAAAGGCGAACCCAGCCGCTGCGCAGCAGCAGAAGCCCAAGCCCGGCAAGAAGAAACCAGGGAAGTCATATCCAGCGGGCCAAATGACACCGCAGGAAGCCAAGCAACTGCTCGATTCGCAAAAGGGGAACGAAATGATGCTGCCCGCCAGCACCAACCAACAATCAGCTCAGGAACAAAAACCGCTCCAGGACTGGTAAGCTTATTGCTCCGGCTTTTCCGGCTTTGATGAGCGTCCGCCCTTGGAAGTTTTCTTGCCAGGGGCTTGGGCCTTTTCGGGAGCGGAGGCAGCTTCCTGGCGTTTGCCGCGCTTTTCAGTCTTTGGCCCTTCTTTTTTGGGTTCCGCGGCCTCCGGGGCGGGTTGCTCCGGCAGAGGGGTGCTGCTCTCGACGCGGACCTTAAGCGTGGCCTTGACATCGGCGTGAAGGTGTAATTCGACTTCATGCTCGCCCAAGGCGCGGATCGGCTCCTCAAGGTGGATCTTGCGCTTTTCGAGGGAAATATCGAACTGGTTCTTGAGCTGATCGGCGATCATTCCAGAGGTAACCGTCCCGAACATCTTCCCATCCTCGCCCGTCTTCACGGTGATGACGCAGGTGAGTTTGGAGATGCCCTTGCCCAGTTCCATCATTGAGTTCAACTCATGAGCCTCGCGTTCGGCGCGGCGCTGCTTCAGGGCCTCAATACGGCGTTTGTTGGCGCCGGTCAATGGAATCGCTAAGCCCTGGGGAATGAGGTAATTGCGGGCATAGCCGGCGGCGACCTTTACGTGATCAGACTCGCCACCCAGGCCAGCGATGTTGTGCGTTAAAATGATTTCAGTTCTTGCCATAAAATCCACGAAAAAAAATCCAAGGCATACAGGTAACAGAAAACCGGCAACACGCAATGAAAATCGTGGAGATCGTGTCCTTCCTTGACTCGCTGGGAGGCATGCGCACAATCAACAAGGTTTTCAGAATGGAACGTGACAAGAAACCACAAAGCAAGAACGTGGTCTGATGAGATGGCGGCGCGGCAATTGCCGCTGCTCACCGTCTTGGCCTTGCTGTGGCTCGGACTGCCGCGGCCCGGACTAGGCGCGCCCGCTTCAAGCCCCGCCGCTGACGGCTCTCAGTCCATTGTGCTCCCCAAGGCGGTGCCCGATCCGCTGGAGCCGATCAATCGAGGGCTGTGGGCGGTGAATGAGTGGCTCATGAAGGGCGTCGTGAAGCCGACCGCCAAAGGATACAGGGCCGTCGTGAGAACGCCGGTTCGGAAAGCCATTCGCAACTTCAGCCGAAACCTGACTTACCCGGACCGAGTGGTGAACAATCTGCTCGAGGCCAAATGGGCGGGCGCCCGCGACGAAACCTATCGATTTGCTTGCAACACGGTCCTGGGCGTGGGCGGGTTTATTGACATCGCCAGCCGATGGAGCATCCCCAAGTCCGATGCGACTTTTGGCGACACCTTTGGGCAGTGGGGCTGGAAGCCGGATTTTTTCCTGATGCTGCCCGTAGGCGGCCCCAGCAACGACCGTGATACGGTTGGCTCCGCGGCCGATTCAGCCGCCAATCCGCTCAGGTATTTCAGCCCCTATCCCTACTTGCCGAGCAGACCCCTGAGTTACTTGAGCCCGTATGACTATTTCGTTGGCGCCAGCGCCTATAATGGCCTCTCCGATACGGTCGATGGATTGGTCCGGCTTACCAAGACCCAAATGGACGCCTACTCCGAGATCGAGTATGCGTGGACGTTTGAGCGCAAGAGCCGCGTCCTCAACTACCACATCAAAGAGCAGAAGGAGCCCGAGTCGGCCACTTTGGAAACCCTGCAGTCGGTCGCTTTCTCATTCAGGAATCCAAAGTTTCCCGGCCGGGGCAAGACTGGTTCGGTATTCTTGCCGGACACTGGCCGGCGGCTGCGCTTTAATTACTGGCTCCAGCCGCGTCCGGCGCCGGTGGTCTATATCGTGCCCGGATTGGGTTCGCACCGCTTGGCCGATACCGTGCTGGCGCTGGCCGAGTTGGTTTATGACCACGGCTTTTCGGCCGTCAGCATCAGCAGCCCGTTCAACTACGAATTCATGGAGCAAGCCGCCACTGTCACCGTCCCAGGCTACACGCCGGTAGACGTCCATGACTTGCATGTCGCGCTAACCCGGATTGATGCCTATTTGCGAAAGGCCCACCGCCACCGATTGGGCGAGACCGCCCTGCTTGGCTATTCTATGGGCGCGTTCCAATCGCTCTATCTCGCGGCAACTCAATCGACCAACCGCGCGCCCTTGCTCCAGTTCGAGCGCTATGTCGCCATTGACTGCCCCGTCCGCCTGCTCTATGGCATGGCCAAGCTGGATGAGTTCTACCGCGCGCCGCTGGCCTGGCCCGCCGCCCAGCGAACGCAGGACATCGAGGATATCTTCCTGAAAGTCGCCACGCTGGCCGGCTACTCCCTCACGCCGCAAACTACCCTCCCTTTCAACAGCATCGAGTCACGTTTCCTTATCGGCCTGGTCTTTCGGTATATCTTGCGTGACGCCATTTACACCAGCCAGCGCCTTCATAACATGGGCGTGCTAAAGCTTCCGCTCTCCAAGTGGCGGCGCGAACCGGTCTATCACGAAATCCTTCAGTATTCCTTCGACGATTACCTGGAGAAATTCGTCATCCCCTATTACTCCAAGCGGGGCATTGACCTGAGCGCACCTGGAGCGCTCGACCGGGCCAGCGACCTGCGGACCTATCAGTCCGGTTTGCGCTCGAACCGCGACATCAGGCTCATCGTGAACCAAAATGATTTCCTGTTGGCCCCCGGCGACCTCCAGTGGTTCCAATCAACTCTGCTGCCTGGAGAAATGACCGTCTTCCCATCGGGCGGACACCTCGGCAACTTGGGCTATCCAGCGGTGCAGGAGGCAATTCTCAAGGGACTTCAAGGCTTGGAGCCCCCACCCGTTGCGGCTGAGCACTAGCGGGCCGGCGCAAGCGGAATGTCTTCACCCTTAAACTGAAAGTGGCGCCGCCGCCGGAAACCCCAGGCGTTAAGTTCATCCCGGCCCGCAAGGTACAGGTCCGCCCTGAAGCCACTTTCAGTTTGAATGAGCTTAAAATGGCCGCCACGCTTCCACTGACCATGTAGCGCACCTGCGCAAAGTTGAGCGGGCGCGCGAAAAGGAGGAATAACTCAAGTTCGGGCATGCAAAAAATGCGGCGGACCTCCTCATCAACCTCTCGCTCAGACCACTCCGGAGGCTGGGAGCGCACGGCGGCGCGTTTGGTCTCGCGAGCCGACCAGTAGAGCTGTTCGGCCAGTTGAAGACGCCGTTGGCCGGACATTCCCCGGAAGATTCGCACCTGCTCGGGACTGAGCTGTTCATCAGGCAACATCGGAAATAGCATGGCCGCAGGTGCCGGCCAGCGCAAGCCGCGTTCAGACATGGGGTGTGCTTAAATCTGCCGGGTACGCAACAGCGCTGCGGCTTAGCCGCCACAGCCAAACTATCCCAGCGCAGAGGATGGCGTAGTAGAGCGCAACGGACAGGAATGGCGTGAGACCTGCCACAGTGCCGAGATTAGGCTGGAACTGGCCGCGCAGGAAGATCGGGATGTTCAGGTCTAACAGGGGGTTCGGGTGCGTGGGAAACGCGGGAGAGGCGTTGGTAAGCGTTGCCAGGGTGGTGATGGTGATGGAATAGGCGGCCACAAGCATCCCCACCTTTGGGAAGCGGCGGACGCCCAAGGCGCAGGGAAGTGGCAATAACGGCAGGATAGGGGCCAGGTATCTCGGCCCGAGCGCCGGCCCTGCCGGCCAGTCCCATGTCCGACCCGAAATGACGACAATCTGCAAAACGGGCACGGCGTAGGTCAGCCAGAACAGGCGTTTGTCCTTTCCCGCCAGGTCCCAATAACCGGCGCCGGCCATCACCAGGAAGGGCGACCAGAAAAACAGGCCGCGCGCCGGACTGAACAGCAGGTTGAACGCGGTCTGGGCGTCCGGCCATTTGATGGCGTAGAGGCCCTGCTTCATTTCGGGAAAGGAGGCGTTGAGGCTGTAGGGCAGAATGAAGGGGTGCCGGAAACAGAGCCAGCTATAGAGCGGAATCAGCAGCAGCGGCGGAATGGCGGCCAGGCAGAAGGGAATGAGCCGCCGCCACCCCTGAGACATCAGCCACAGTCCAATGCCGATGACGATCAGGCCCGAGGTGTATTCGCTGGCCAGGGCCCAGCCGCAGGCGAGACCCGCCAACAGCTCCCACCGATTGGCCTTTGCCCAAATCGGGATTGCGGAGAATCCGGGCGACCTTTCCCTCACTCTGCCTTCTGCCTTCTGCATTCTGCCTTTAGCTGCGCTCCACAGCGCAACAGAGATCAGTCCTACCACCAGGGCGTGGGAGAACATCATCGTGGCGTAAGGCAGCGGCGCCGCGCCCAGATAGACCGCCAGCGCAGTTATCAAGGCCGGCCTGGCGCCGGCATGTTTAGAAAGCCAAACCAGCAGCAGCGCCATCCCCAGCGCCGCCTCAATTGCGTTGGAGCCAATCGTGGCGGCCCAACTCGAATAGAGCCAGCCCGCCT
>JBJKSV010000428.1:0-2528 GCA_046703605.1 Limisphaerales bacterium | reverse complement strand
CCCTTGACGAGTGACCAAGGGCCGCGCCTGCCAACTGGAGGACGGGATCTCGACAACTCACCTGCATACGGTCGTTCCTCGAGCCCTTCTGGAAGCGAGGCGATTGGAGAGATTCCGGGGTGGAATGGCCAGATGGTAACGAAATCTCCGCCGGAATGTGCGACACGGCTGCCGTCCTGCTGGCTCACCGCTTCGGGGGTCGCTGCGCGGGAGGGGCCGCTCCTCACCGCTCATAGAACTGTCTCATCTGTCCCATCCGCTCCTTGACCAGCGGCGAGGCCATCGGCTCGACCGTCATCACCTCGTGCCCGTCCTTGAGCACGACGATCCGGTAAGGCTGATGGAGCACCCGTGTGACGTGGTAAACGGCGAGGCACTCGGCCAGGTCCTCCATCCAGTTGGAACCGCCGTAAAGCGAGACAAACGGCGTTCTGGACAAAGAGGAATAGAGGGCCTCCGCATCGGCCAGGGGGACCTTGTGGCCGTTGTCATAAAACCCAACCTGCTTCCGCAAGGGATAGCAGTACTTCGGCACCGGCAGCGAGAACTGTTCCCAAATGCCCCTGGTAAACGAGGTCGGAGCCGGCGTGTTCTGTAAAGCCTCCCCAGGGGTAATGCCCTTGCAAAAATCGACAACATGCGTGGCCTCATGAAGCAGGATATAGACGAAGGCGGGAAGGTTGGTCCCACAATCGACCCTCACGCTGTAACCCGACTTGTCGGGCCGAAAGCATGTTCGCTCCTTTTGCGTCAGCCACTCGGACGCGGTCAGTTTCAAGGCGGCGGCATTGAAAATGAAATCGAAGAACTGATGAGGTTCCTTGATGTCCGCAGGCAGCGTCTGGCCCGTGACCGGCGGGCTTTCCAGAAAGTAGATGGCCAGGAGATGTTCCATGAGGACCCGCCGGTGAAGAGGCGGGAGTTGCCGGAAGGCGTCTTCCACAACGGTTCGCTCATGAGCGGTCAGGATATGGGCGGCTGGCCGCCGTTCATTGTAAACGGGCGCGAGAGCAGGGACTCCCGGTCGAATCCGGTCCACCAGCGGTTCCTTTGCGTCGAACCAGGGCGGTTTAGCCCAACCAGACAGGTAGATCACTGTGTTGGTGCTGCTGCTGCCCGGCGTTCGGATGATGAGCAATCCGCACGTCAACCAGACGCCGATCTGCTTCACACTGTAGGTCACCTCGCGCGCGTAGGAACCCTCCGCCGCCGATACAAAATGCGAACCCAGGGCGGGATCGGGATTTCCAAAGGCTTGCTTCAGAAAACCCTGGAGATCCTTGAAATGGTCACCTGCCACCAGGATAGTGTCCCAGACCGAGCCAGCCTCGGCGAACCGGGCTGGCATGGTCGTAAACGCCCATTTACACTCCAGCCTTGGAATGTGGTTTGTGCGCGGATTCGCCCCCAGGGTAGTGGCGCATCTCAAAACGAAGGGAGCCAAATCTCCTGACATCCAGGTTCCGGCAGTAGTGCGCGAGCACCCCGCCAAGCCGAGGAGCAAGGCGCAGAACGAGCCATGGAGCGCACGGTTCCTGACCTTGAGCAGTCTTTTCACTGCCAGCAATGGCGCCTCTTTTGCCAGCCGGAGGCCGGGCCGGCAACGCTGAGCGTTTTGAAGATCGGGCGCGTGCTGGCCGACGGGTGTGTTCTGTTCGTTGCTCATGATAAAAAGCCGCGAAAACGCCAGACGAACCGAGGATGCACCCGGGTAGCGCTCTGTCAACCTTCTTGCGGCGCGTCCTGCCATCAATCCGAGATATTTCTCCGCCGACCGGCATCTATGGGGTCTGATCTTCGGTGGGGCCACCTTGTGCATACCTTCCTTTCGGGATGTGGGCGAGGTGGAAGATGACTTGGCAAAAGGACCACTCGCGCCCATGTCGGGCACTGGGTTCCGTTCAGTATCAACCCCCAACTCCGGCTTCGAGGGCACGGACACGGGTCATCGGAGCGAGCGAAGCAAAACCGGGCCGAGGTCGAGGGTGCCGCTTATCGGCTCCGCAGGCACAGCGAAGGCAGTCTCGGCCTGGAAAAGCACATTGCCCTGCCCGGTGCTCGCGGGCGGCCCGGCGATGACGACTTTCAACAAGTAGCGGCCGGTGACCAGATCTTTCGCGCTGAGGCTGCCGTCGCCGTTTTCGGTCAGGCGATGCCCCGGTGAAGCGGCGCCGCTCGATTCGGCCTTAGTATAGTAGCCCAAAACGCTCCAGTCCGCCTGGCGCTTTACCCCCTCAGGCCAGCTCAAGCGCGCGATCACAGTATAGGCGCCCACAGTCATCGCCTGCGTCTCACCGGGGCCGACCGTCACCTCACCGAGCCGGATCGGCGCGGACGGATGGAGCAGGTTCCCGCTTGATTCCATAAGTCGGAACTTTCCGGGCGGCACTTTCGGGAATTCGAAGTGCCCATTCTCATCGGCTCGAACCGCATCCAGAGTCTCCGAGAAGGGGTAGCTGGTAGCAAGCCTGAGCAAGGTACCGGCGGCCACATTGCCTGAGGAATAGAACGTGCCCTCGACTCTGCCC
>JBJKSV010000427.1:0-7431 GCA_046703605.1 Limisphaerales bacterium | reverse complement strand
GGCCTTGACGTATCTGTGGAGCTTCGGTTTAGGCTCCGGTTTGGCCGATTCAACCCTCCAGAATCCCGGGGCCTTGCAGTTCAACAATCCAGGCACGTTCACTGTCACCTTCACGGTGACTGACGCGCTCAAGTTGGCGGACCCGACTCCAGCCACACGCAGCATCTCAGTGCAGGCCCCGCCACCTTCGGGGGCTCTGACCAACGGCGGCTTTGAGCTGGGCTACGTGGGGTGGACCCATACGGGAAACCAGGCGCTCAGTGGCCGTGCCAGTGAGGGAATCAAAGCGGTGCAGTTTAACCCGGACAATGTCACGCCCAACGGGGTGCTCTCGCAGAGCTTCGGGACGCCGCCGGGCCAGAGCTACACGCTGGCCTTTGACATCGGGGCCGATTGGGGGACGCCCAGCACGCCCCAGAGCCTCCGGGTGACGCTCTCGGGCAACAGCCCACGGCTTGACCAAACGGTGACGGTGTTTGGCCCTGGCAACAGCTCTTCCAAGTATATCTCGACCAACTTCAGCTTTGTGGCCGACAGCCCAAGCACGCTGTTGACCTTTCGGGATGTATCTCCGACCGGGATGAACATCGACCTGCTCCTGGACAATGTGCGGATAGTTTCTCAGGGCCCTCAGCAGAACTCACCTCCCACCAAGCTGGTCGCTCCACGCATCAGCAACCTGGGCCTGCTCTCTATCGAACGGGCAGGTGGTGGCTTTAGGTGTCGCCTGGCCGTCTCTGGGAGTGGAACCTGCGAACTGCAGTACTCCGATGACCTCATCGCCTGGACAACGCTTCTCACTCAGGAAGTCTCCGGAGGCATCGCCGACTTCCTGGTGACCAACGCACCCACCGGGAGCGCGTTTTATCGGGTTGCGGCACCGTAATCGCGGGGCCGCAACAAAGGCCGGACGTTTGCTCAATGCAGAGCCTGTCCGAATTGCAGGTCCTGCCCGCCAGCCATCTGGGGCGGCTGATGCCCTGCTTTGGCTTCTTTTTCCTCAAAGAGGAACAGCTTGATCAGAACGGCAAGGATCACAAAGGGCAGCGCCGTCAGGATGGCGCCCATGAACCAGCCTTCCATGCCGGCGAATTCCATCTTGTAGCTCATGAGACCGCGGAGGGTCTTCGAAAAGATCTGTCCGCCGATGACGACGTTCCAGCGCATGGCGAGCACGCCAACGAGGATCAAGAGGGAGCAACTGAAGTAGATGCGCCGCCGGACCAACTCAGGCACGTGCTTGCGGATCAACTGAAGCGTGCCCAACAGGATGAAGGGGACCAGAGTTCCACAGGTGGCCTGGCCCAGGTTCAACGTGTAGAAGAGTTTCTCGCGAGCCATATACTGCATCATCTGGAAACCCTCCTCGGCCGCGTAGGTCCGGTGTATCCAGTCCAGGCCCTCGAGGGCGCTGTCCAGCACCAAGGCGTAGAACAGGAACATGCACATGGTGTCCAGACACTTCATGTCGATGGGCTTGCGCCGAATCCAGCTCAAAACCATGTAATTGGCGATGCACAAGGCAATGCCCGAGACCATGGCCGAGAGAATGAAGATGACCGGCATGAGCGGATTGCCCCACCAGGGATTGGCCTTGATGGAGCCGAAGATAAATCCCACGTAGCCGTGGAGCAGAAACGCGGAAGGAATGCCAATGATCGAGAGGACGTGGCCGATTCTCTCGTCCAATTCGACGGCGGGCTTGGAGATGTCGGTAACGCCCAAGGTAAACAGGCGGTAGAGGACGCCCTTGAATCCGGGCGTTTGTTCGGACCAGACGACAAAGTCGCGGCGGTAGTCGAACCAGAGTTCGAGGAGCAATACCGCCATGAGATACCATGCGTAGATAAACCCGAAGATGGCCATCGGCGAGGTCAGGTGCGGGGTCATCATGATCTCATAGAACCGTTCGGTATGTCCCAAATGGCAGAGCAGTGGGAGCGGCGCGCAGATGAGAAACGCAAAGGCCGTCAGCAGCGAAAGGCGATAGACTGGCTCCAGCGCCTTGACTTTGAAGACTCTCACCAGCGACGCCATGATGAACGCGCCGGCCACCAGCCCGGTGATGTAGGGATAAAGGACGATGAGCACGCCCCAGAGCGGCTGGGCCGTCGCTTCGTTGGGATAGACGTATCCCTCGAAATGGGGCATTACCTGGACTACAACGTTCGTGATCTGCGCTGTCATATTACCTGACCTCCTTATCAATGCCCGCATACAAGACGCGCGGGCCCGTGCCCAGATACGGCTTGAGCGCCTCGACACGGTTGTTCTGGTAAAACTTGCTGATGGGGTCCTCTGGCCCGGCATTCTTCAGGTCGCCAAAGACCCGCGCCTGAGTCGGGCAAATCTCGGCGCAAGCGGGCTTGAGGCCGCGCGTGATGCGGTGGTAGCACAACGTGCATTTCTCGGCCGTGTGGGTGACTGGGCTCAGGAACCGGCATCCGTATGGGCAGGCCTGAACGCAGAAGCCGCAACCCATGCAGTAAGTGGGGTCGATGAGCACCGCCCCGTCCGGCGCATCGAACGTCGCTCCCACCGGGCAGACCTGGGTGCAGGGCGAATGCTCGCACAGGTTGCAGAGCTTGGGCACAAAGAACGAATGCTGGATCTCCTCCGTTGGAACGGGTGGTTGTCCAAACCCGTGCATGCCTCCCTCCGGGCAGTCCACCAGGACTTCGCCTCGAGCCTCACCGGAGCCGGGCTTGGGCTTCTTGATAATGTATCGTTCCACCCACGTGCGGTAATACGGGCCTTCGGGCACAAAGTTCTCCTTCTTGCAAGCCTCGGCGCACAGCCCGCAGCCGATGCAACGGTTGGCATCGACGGCCATCACCCACTTGTGCGCCTTCGGATCGTATCCCTGCGGGGCTTGCGTAGTGACCAGAAGTTTCTGGATAGTTGTCTTGGCGGCCTTCACGGCCGGCGCCGCCGTTATCGCGGCCAGGGCCGCGCCGATTCTACCAAGGACCGTGCGGCGGGTGAGTTGCTTTTTCATGGAGTCTGGCTGGGGTCGTGGGGCACGTGGCACTCGGTGCATGCGCCCTCGTAGTGGTTCTTGATAACAATTTGCTTCTGGAATTTCGGCCGGGATGGATTGGCCTCGTGGCAACGGACGCAATGGCTGAAATTAAGCACCTCCATCTTGATGTCCGGGTTGCTCACATGGGCCTGGCCGGGGCCATGGCAAGCCTCGCACGAGAGGCTTTTGTGAACGCCCTTGAGGAGGATGGTCATTTCCTTCTGGTGGCACTCCTCGCAGGCCTTGCGCCCGGCAAAGACCGGCTCGCGCGCGCTTAATTCCAGCAGTGCCGCGCCCCGGTACCATCCGTACTGGCCGAAGGATTGTGGTGTCAGAAAGTACCGGGCCACGGAGTAAACCACGACAATCCCAATCGCCAACAGGACGATGCGAACGACCTGCGGCGGCATTTTAAAGGGGCGATTCATAGCCATTTTAGTTCTCTACTGCTGCCGATCAGCCATCGCGCAGCTTCAACATTTCTTGCGCGACGCCGGGCAAGAGCATCCGCTATCAGGCGCAGGAGGGACTCCTCACATTTTGTCTATTCCTTTGCGTTTTTTGTTTTAGTTGCACTTCTTAGGTTCGTTAGACGCTAAAAGGGGAGCCACAACGGCTCCCCAACGCTCCGGAGAAATGCGACACGACCGCGGTTATTTCTTGCCCAGAGACCGCACGTAAGCGACGAGCTCTTTGATTTGCTGATCCGTAAAGGTGCTGCCAAAGGCCTTCATCCTTTCCCGTCCGGTCGCCTTATCGGTTGCGCCGTCCTTTATGGTCTTGATCATATCTTCATCTTTCATTTCCTTCTGCACCTTGGGGTTGGTGAAATCCTTCAGGTGCAGGATCCGGCCCATAGGGGTGTGGCCTTTGCCGTCTTTGCCGTGGCATTTGGCGCATTCCTGTTGAAATGTCGCCTTGGCATCGGCGGCGTGGACGGACAGTGCGCCCGCAGCGAGCAGGGCGAGGCACGATACAACTAGTTTCTTCATAATGCGATTTCTATGTTTTTCTTATCACTGGTTCGATTTGGATCGGTTTCGATCCGCTTCAGCAACGCACTGCCCTTGCCAGGGCGATACCGCTGCCAAATGGACAATTGCCGCAAACACTCGGCTTGGGGGCGCTGCGAATATAGGCGCACCTGTTCTCCTCCGGGATCAGTCGGTTGGCTCCCGCCGGGAGGACAACTGGCGGATCTTGAATCCCAAACCCACCAGCAGGCAGAGAATGATTGCCAGGAAGACGAACAGGCCCTTGTAACGGAAGCTCAGTTGGTCAAGGGCGGCGTGGCCCTCCACCAGCGCCTTATCGACTACCTTTTGGGCCTCGGAGTACCTCTTGATGAACGGGCTGCTGTTGGTGACCGAAAAGCCATGCACCAGGGCTTGCAACTGAATCTGATCATCGACGGCGGTGTCCAACTCCGCCTGGATGTTCCGGACCTCCACGCCGCCGCGTTTGGCCGCCAGCAGGATGCGCTCCGCCCGCGCCGACAAGGCGGAGATGTTATGCATGTCGGTGGACATTGTGGTTGAGGTGATAAAGCCGGTGGAGCCCGGTTTATGGCAGTTGGTGCAGCGGATGAGATTCTGCCGGACCGGTTTGCCGGTCTTCGGGTCCGAGTAAGTGAACTGACTTCGGCCTATGCGGAATCGTTTGAACAGGCGCGCAAACTCCGGAAGCAGTGCAGCCGGCTGGCCGTCGCTCGAGGGCGCCAATTGATGGGGTGGCAGGGTCAGGGCCTGGCCCACGAGCCAATCGAACCGAGCAGCCCCCGCCAGCCCCAATTGATCTGCTTTGGCCAGCTGTTGGCTCCTGAGTTCGGCGAAGTGCGCCGCCGTTGCCGGCACCTCGGCGTACTGGCGGCCCACCTTCTCAACCGGCTCATGACAGAAGGAGCAAGGGGTCTCCGGCAAGGGGCCGAGCATCGTCACATTGGGTGACATGATGGCGTGGTTGCCGTGGCAGGTAACGCATTCGCTCAGTTCGGTCACCCCAGTTACCTCCGACGCCGGATCGGGAGCCTTGTGGCAGGTGGCGCAGCCCTCCTTGCCCATTTGGCTGAGGTACTTCTTGTTGTGCGCGGCAAAGCCCTGTTGCTTGGGACTGCTACGGAACAGTTCGGCCTCGCGCGCGTGACACTGGCCACAGACAAAGACAATCGAGCTGACTTGCGGAGGCACGGCGCCGTGGTTGCCGTGACAGTCGTTGCAGGTGGGGGCGGAAAGGTCGCCCTTTTCCAGCAGGGCCTTCGCATGCACACTCTGGCGCCACATTGCGTATTGGTTAGTGGGCAGAGGCTGGCCGTTGGGGAGCTTGTATCCGGCCATGCGCTTGGGGTCGGCATGGCAGCGTGCGCAGGTCTTGGCCACGGCGGTCGGATAGACACTGGATTGGCCGTCGGAGGGCGCGCGGATGTTGTGGACGCCGTGGCAGTCCACGCAGGTGGCGACGTTAGTGTCGCCGGCTTTGAGGAGAATGCCGTGGCGGCTGGTCCAATATTGGCTGAGTTGGTCCACGCGCTCCTCAGGTTTGAACCGCTTGATGTAATCGGCGTCCGCATGGCAGCGTCCGCAGAAATCGGGGATTTGCTTCCGTGTCGGCGCACCACGGTAGGGGTTAGGCTTGTAGTTCTTATCCATCGCGCCAAAAGGGTCCTGGCCCAATTTAGGATCGGGATTGCCGCCATGGCAGTCCTGGCAAGACAGGCCGAAGGAATAGTGGATGTCGTTAGTGAAGCCCTGCACCATCTGTACCCAGTTGGTGTCCTGGATCCAGTCGATGTTCCCATGGCATTGGACGCAAGAGGAGGCTGTCGGTTGCGCGGCGCCTCGCGCCGCGATCACGCTTCCGCACAGGAGAGTGAAGATGAAAAGACGAGTTGAGGTCATTGTAGGTCTCCTCCGGGACTGTGGCGTGTCACTACCGTGATCACGATGGTCAGCAGGACCACCAACCCTACCACGAGCAGGGGGGTAAAGGATCGATAACCCCAGGCTGTCAAGCCGACGATGTAGGCCACTGCCAGCCAGCCGATAACGGTGAAGAGCGGACTGCGGCCAGTGCGACGGACCTTACGGTCGAGAAACGGCACCAGCACCAGCAGCAATCCTGCCAGGCTGAAGAGCGCGATGGGAATCACTTCGTACTCGATGCCCCAAATCTCGCCGCCAGGAACAAACTTCAAGGTCTCGAACATAACCATGAAATACCTCTCGGGCCGAATGCCCGCCGGCGCCGGGGCAAAGGCATCCGCCTTGGTCCCCAGCTCCCCAGGGAATATGGCCGCGAAGGCGGCTAAGACCGCCAGAGCCAGTGTCCAGCCGAAGAGCTCCCGCATCAGGAAATGTGGGAAGAAGCGCATGGGCCTCCGGCGCTTGGCCTCCGCGTCCTGCCCGGGCGGAACGCTCATGCCCTGGAACTGGACGAAGAGCAAATGCGAGCAGAGCAGGACAGTCGTGACCGCCGGCAGAATCGCCACGTGCCAGCCATAGAAGCGCGACAGGGTGCCGCCCGTCACGTGTTCGCCACCCCGCAGGAAGCGCATGATTGGGGGACCGACTATCGGCAGCACCCCGGCAATGTCGGTGCCCACCTTGGTGGCGAAGAAGGACAGCTCGTTCCACGGCAGCAGGTAGCCGGAAAAGCCAAAGCCCAGCGCCAGGAACAACAGCAACGCGCCGCTCACCCAGGTCATTTCGCGAGGCGGACGGTATGCCTTCAAAAAATAGACCGATGCCATGTGGACGAAGGCGAAGAAGATCATCAAATTAGCCGACCAGGAATGAATGGAGCGGATCAGCCACCCGAAGGGAACCGTCGTCATCATGAATTCGACCGATTCGAACGCGCCATTGGCCGAGGGCTGGTAATAGAGCATGAGCAGGATGCCCGTCAACACCTGGACGACAAAGAAGAACAGGGTCATGCCCCCGAAATAATAAAGGGCCGAGTATCGATGCATCGGCACCTCCTTGTGGCTGGCGGTCTCTTTGATCGACGCCAGGGGCAGGCGGTCACTCAGCCAACGATATAGACCGGTAGGTTCCAGGTTCATAGCCTCAGGCCTTGGAGATGAAGATGGTGCCCGGCCGGCCGGCCTTGGCCACAATATTTACCTTGTAGGGGGTCAGAGGCCGGGGTGGCGGACCCGCGATGTTCCGGCCCTGCAGATCGTACTCCCCGCCATGGCAGTTGCAGTAAATGTCATGCTTCTGCTTGCGGTAACCCACAATGCAGGCCAAGTGCGTGCAGACCGCGGAGAACGCCCGGATGTCGGTGTTACTGAGCTTAATGACAATGACCGGCTCGCTGCCAAAGCGGACAATCTTGAATCCCTTTTGGGCGAAATCCGGGTCGTCCGTGGGGCCGACCTGCACCTGGCTCGCGGCGGCTTCGGGTTGATT
>JBJKSV010000426.1:0-5003 GCA_046703605.1 Limisphaerales bacterium | reverse complement strand
GCCCTTAACCGGGGAGGTGATGGTGCAATAATCGACGTTGCGTTGGGCGCGGTCCAAGGTTGCCTGGGCGGCGAGTTGATTGGCCTTGGCCTGCTCCACCCCCGCTTTGGCAACCGCCAGTTGAGCTTGGGCTACTTCGTAGGCGGATTTGTATTGGTCGTAGGCGCTGGGGGCCAGGGCGTCGGAGGGGCCGAGTTTCTGGGCGCGGTTCCAGTCCTGTTGTGCCTGGGTGAGCTTGGCCTGCATCTGCTGCACGTTGGCTTGAGCGCTCAGCAGGCTGGCCCTGGCTTGCTCCGCCCCCGCCTTCGCAGAGGCGACATCCGCCTGGTAAAGCGAGTCATCAATTCTAGCCAGCACGGTCCCGGCGTCCACCACCGAGCCGTAATCGATCGGCTTGCCATTCTTGTCTTTGCCGAAGGCGCTGATCTGGCCTGCCACCTGGGCCCCGATATCGACGACCTCCTCTGGTTCGACCGTTCCGGTCGCCTCGATGGTGGCCTCCAGGTTTGCGCGCTTGACTGGAGCCAGCCGCAGCCCGCTGGCCGGGTCAGTCTTCTGGCCCAGGCGCCACGCCACCGTTGCCCCCACCGCGCCCAAGACCAGGATGGCAATAATGATGTTTCGAATAGTCCGCTTCATCTGCGTGAATAGACTCTGCAAACAAACGGAAAGAAATCCCGGATGGGACGAACTCCGGGATCAACGGGGTGAACCGGGTGGCGATTGGGATGAGCGTCGGGGTCAGTCCTGCATCTTTTTCCGCCACTTCGCCTTGCACCACCGGGGAAAAAGTGAGGACTGACCCCGACGCGATCCCGGCGCGAAATCGTCAGCCAAACGTGACTTCTCCGCCCCGCTCGACTACTCTATGGCCCATGAGCGAAACCTCCGTGGGCACTGCACCCTCAGACGGGAGACTCGACGCGAGCACCGCGCCGCCGGTTGGCCCGGGTCCGGCGCCGGCGGCGCGCCCACCTGTCTGGCGGATTTCCAGCTTTTGGTGGCTGGTGACCGCCTTCTGGCTATTTATTGCGCTTGCTTTGGCCCTGGAAACCGCCTTGGTCCAGTCCGCCCAAATCGGGCGGGCGCTCGTGGCCGCCCTCATCCACCTGGCGCCCTGGACATTGCTGACTCCGCTCATCGTATGGGCCTCCGCGGCCTATCCCCTCGAACGCTCGACGTGGAAACGTTCGCTTTGGGTGCATCTGGCGGTTTGTGTCTTGAGTTTCAGCCTGGTGGCTGTTTTCGCTTACCTGAGTCCGCCCCCGCCCTTGCTGCCAGGTCAGAGGCCGTCCGACCTGGCCCGGTTGCGGGAGGAACCACGCATCACCGCCTTCGTCATTCTCAGGCGGATTACATATCAACTGCCGGTCTTTTGGGGTTTGGTGGCGGTGGCGCACGCCCTCCAGTTCTACGAGCGCACCAAGGCCCGAGAGCGGCGGGAGGCCGAGCTTGAGGCGCGCCTGGCTAAGGCGCGGCTCCAGGCCCTGCGCATGCAACTCAACCCCCATTTCCTGTTCAACACGCTCAACTCGGTTGCCTCCCTCGTCCACGAGCAGCCCCAGGCCGAACAAATGATCGAAGCCTTGAGCGACATGCTCCGTCTGACCCTCACCGCTTCCGACCAGCAAGAGGTTGCTCTCCGTGACGAGCTTCTCTTTCTTGATCGCAATCTGCTCATCGAGCGGATCCGCTTCGGCGACCGTCTGCCCGTCGAGAAACAAATCGACCCTCCCGCGCTCGATGCCCAGGTCCCCACCCTGATTCTGCAAACATTGGTGGAAAACGCCGTTAAACACGGCATCGAGTCTCAACTGGCGCCCGGCCTCATCCGCATTGCCGCCCAACGCGCCAACGGCAACCTGCTACTCAGGGTGGAAGATAATGGCCAAGGCGCCGCCGGCCTGCTCAAGGAAGGTGTTGGTTTGACAAACACCCGTTCGCGCTTGAATGAACTTTATGGCGCTGAGGCCACGCTCACGCTCGCTCCGGTCAAGACCGGGGGATTTTCCGCCGAAATACGCCTGCCCTGGCGCTCAGCGGGACGGGTAACAGCCCGCGCCGCCGACCTTGCATGCTAAAAATCCGCACGGTCATTGTCGATGACGAACCGCTGGCCCGCGCCCGGCTTCAAAAGCTGCTCGTCGGCGCCCCCGGCCTCGAAATCGTGGGAGAATGCGGCAACGGACCAGAGGCTATCGCGTTCATCCGGGAACAGCGGCCGGACCTGGCGTTCCTGGACGTGCAGATGCCCGAAGTCAGCGGGTTCGACGTGCTGCGGGCTCTGCCGCCCGAGATCTGGCCGGCCGTGGTCTTTGTCACCGCCCACGATCAGCACGCCATTGAGGCATTCGAGGTCAACGCCCTCGATTACCTTCTCAAACCCTTTACCCAGGCCCGGCTCCTGGCGGCGGTCGAGCGCGCCCGGAAGCACTTGGAAACGCGAAACCTCGCCGACGTCAATCGTCAACTGGCTGATTGGCTCAAGGCATCCACCCCTCCTCCTGCTTACCTGAGCCGCATGGCCATCAAGAATGGCTCCCAAACACTCTTTATCCTCGTGGAGGACCTGGACTACATCGAATCAGTCGGCAACTACGCCGTCGTGCATACCCGCACTGAAAACCATGTGATTCGCGAGACCCTCACGATGCTGGAAGCCAAGCTCTCCCCGCGTTTGTTCCTGCGCATCAGTCGTTCTATCCTCGTCAATCTGCAGCGGGTCAAAGGCCTCAAATCGAGTTCGGGCGGCGAGTACCTCGTCCTGCTGGAAGATGGCCGCCAATTGATGATGACCCGCGGCCTCAAAGAAATCCAGGAACGCCTGCAATACGCAGAGGGTTTCGGGGCAAGCCATTGAAGTCCAGCCGGACTGAAGCGCACCTCAATGCACCCATAAGCCCTGCCAAATCCGAACCCCAAAGAGGAGAATGATCGAAACTGAGTTAGGGACCACGAAACAAGCCAAAAACGCGAAAAGGGAAGAATGCGAAGAGGGGAAGGTGCAGTGTCCACATGGCAGCATCGAGACCCAAACTCTCTTTTTTCGCGTATTGTGCGTATTTCGTGGTCCCTCGCAGGGCGTTCGGTTTTTGAACCTTTCGCTTCGTCCCGTTTGAAGTTGTTTCGCTTCGTCCTGCTCGAATTGCATCCAAAATGGCTTCAATTTCCCTGGTTCGGCTCTCTCTCCTCCACATTTTTTTGCCGTACTTTGGTCCTGGCTTTGCCAGGTTAGGATTTCGAGTTTCTCCGATCCGGGTGCAGAGGTGCGGTGCGGACGGAATGCGCGCGCGGGACGCCGGCCCGCGGAGATTTCTGGCAGCCGAGGCTTGGGCCTGTTTATACTCCCCAGATAATGATCCTCAACGAGAGCTTCAATGAACAGTAAGAACGATGATTTCGATATTCGGCAAGTTGATTGCATCGAAGGGATGAAGACCCTGGGCAACGAATCCGTGGACATCGTGGTGACCTCGCCCCCTTATAATTTGGGCACCAAGTACGGAACATACAAAGACAACAAAACGCCCCAGGAATACTTGGACTGGTCCTGCGCCTGGACCAAAGAGGTCAAACGCGTCCTCAAACCCAAGGGTTCCTTCTTTCTGAACCTCGGGGCCTGTCCCTCCAATCCGCTCATTCCGCACGAATTGGTAGTGACCCTGAAAGGCGAAGATGTCGGCTTTGTGCTCCAGAACACGTTCCACTGGATCAAGTCCATCGCCATTCAGACCAAGGATGGCCAATTGCTCTCGGCGGGACACTACAAACCAATCCACTCAAGCCGTTACGTCAATGATTGTCACGAATACGTCTTCCACCTGACCAAGCAAGGCGACACGCCCCTGGACCGGTTGGGCCTGGGCGTTCCCTACATGCACAAATCGAATATCGGGCGCTGGGCTCACACCAAGGGCCGCGACTTGCGCTGCCGCGGCAACAATTGGTTCATCCCCTACAAAACCATCGTCAGCCGCTCAAAGCAGCGCCCACATCCCGCCACCTTCCCGGTTGAATTGGCGGCCAACTGCATCAAGATTCACGGGTTCAGACCCGATCTCGTCATGCTCGATCCCTTCGTGGGAATTGGCCACTCCGCCCTCGCCGCAAAGGAATGCGGCGTGCGACATTTTACCGGATTTGATATCGACCCGGAATACCTCGCAACAGCGCGCAGCGTTTTGGCGGGTCGGGATTCTCAGAAGGGGGTGGCCGCCCTGCTCCTGTGAGGATGGCGATTGCTTGCCCGTCCGGCGGCGGATGTCTCTCTTGCCCCATACGCGGTCCGAATCAACCTCTGGGGCGCCAAGGGTCCAGCGCGCTTGATTTTGAGGGGACCGGCTCCGGCAGAGGACCACCTCGCGATGCCCTCGCAAACCAAAGGCAATAACAAATATTGCGCATACAATATCACTGTGCCAGACTGGTCCCATGATGATGATCCGGCGGAGTATCTCTGTATGAACGTTTCTCTCGGCACCAAGTGGGAGCGTTTTGTGGACTCAAAGGTTGAGAATGGAGATTTCCAAACCGCGAGCGAAGTGCTGCGGGAAGGTTTGCGGCTTCTGGAGGAAAGAGACCTGTTGAAGCGTATTTCAGTCTCTTCTCTCGACGAGCTCCGACAAAAGCTGCTGCAGGGCATCGAAAGCCTTGACCGAGGAAAAGGCATTGAGGGTGAGCAGGCCTTTCGCCGACTGCGAAACCGACGGAAGGGCGGCAAAGCGCGTGCCTGAATCCATCCTTTCACCGGAGGCGCTCGACGATCTCGACGCGCTGTTCTCATAGGCTCTGGTCGTCGAGATGAACCGGTGAGCCCCCGGCGTTCGAGCGAGTTGGGCGACTCCGAAAACGAGTTTGACCCGGCCCCAGTCGTTCGCTATTTTATCAGGATGCTGACACGATTGCCGTGCCGAATCTACGTTTTTTGCGGTATTGTCTGTCGGCCCGGAGTTCTTTGGACGTCAAGGAATAGCTGGACAGCACCCGGCGTCGCAGTTCGATCC
>JBJKSV010000425.1:0-2853 GCA_046703605.1 Limisphaerales bacterium | reverse complement strand
GAACAGAACATCCGCTCCACGCTGACCGCCGCGCTGGCCAGTTGCCATCCGCATGATGAGGTGATTGTCTTGGATGATCACTCCACGGATCGGACGGCGGAAATCGTCCGGAGCGTCGCCGCGCTAGACTCACGTGTCCGGCTTGAGTCTGGTCCGCCCCTGCCCGCCGGCTGGTGCGGCAAGCAACACGCCTGTCACGCGCTGGCGGGACGCGCTCGGAACCCGCTGCTGGTGTTTCTGGACGCGGACGTGCGGCTGGCGCCCGACGCGCTAGCTCGGATGCGGGCGTTCATGGAGCAAAGCAGCGTGGCGTTGGCCAGCGGCGTTCCGCAGCAGGAACTCGGCACCTTCTCCGAGCGGCTCCACATTCCCTTGGTCCATTTCAACCTATTGGGGTTTCTCCCCCTGCACGGCATGCGCCGCACCCGCTGGGCCTCGATGTCCGCCGGTTGCGGCCAGCTCTTCATCGTCCGGCGCGACGCCTACGCCGTGTGCGGCGGACACGCCCGGCTGAAGGATTCGCTGCATGACGGCATCAAACTCCCGCGGGTCTTCCGGCGCGCCGGCTTTCGCACGGACCTGTTCGACGCGACCGACCTGGCCACCTGCCGAATGTATCACACGAACGGCGACACCTGGCGCGGCCTGGGGAAGAACGCCACGGAAGGTTTGGCGGCCCCGGGAACCATCGGACCGATGACGGCGCTGCTGCTGGGGGGGCAGGTGTTGCCGTTCCTGCTGTTGGGATTCGCGCCCGCGCTTTCGACGAGCGCCCTGCGCGGCGCGGCACTGGCCGCCCTGCTCGCCTATGGGCCGCGCCTGGCGGCAGCGCGAGTGTTTCGCCAGCCCTTGGGGGGCGCCTGGCTGCATCCACTGGGCGTGCTCGCGTTGCTGGTCATTCAATGGTATGCCTTCGCGCGACACTTGCTGGGCAAACCTTTCGAATGGAAAGGACGCCATTACGGCGCGCCAGCTCCGATACAAACTGTCAAAGCCGCATGAGAAAACTTAAATTCATTCTTTGTCTCGGTGGTATGTTGCTGGCCTGCGTCGTTGCTCGCGGCGGCGAGAAATCACCCTGGCCCACCAAGGCGCCGGCGCTCGTGGAATTGCAGGACCAATTTGGCAAGCCGCAGAAACTGGCCTTTCCAAACGCCAAGATCACCCTGCTGGCTATCGCCGACAAGCAGGGTTCGGCCGAAGTGAACGGCTGGATCGCCGCGCTCAAACCGCGTTACGCCGAGCGCATTGACATCCGCGGCCTGGCGGACATGGGCGGCGTGCCGGGATTTCTTCAAGGCCACATCTCCCGGAAATTCCAAGCTACGCGCAAATACCCCATTATGATGGACTGGTCGGGCAAAGTCTGTGAGCGGTTCGGTTATCGTCAGGATGTGGCCAATATCCTGGTTATAGATGCCGACGGCACCATTCGGGAGCGCGTTTGCGGGGCTGCCACCGACGACGCTGTCACCCGGATCAGCCGCGCGCTGGACGTGGCGTTGCAGGCCATGAACAAAACGACGCAGCCTTCCCAAGCCAGGAATTCGCCCACGCCGTGAAATCCACGCCGCCGCGAGGCAGAACTTCAACAACACAAAAATACAACAACACAAACAACATGAAAGACACAATAGAACTCACCGGAAGAAAAGCTCCTGCATTCAAGGCTCCAGTCATCGGCGGCAGCTACGGAGAAGGCGCCACCGTCTCCCTCGCTGATCTCAAAGGGCAGACGATTGTGCTCTATTTCTACCCGAGGGACGATACGCCGGGTTGCACCACTCAAGCCTGCGCCCTTCGCGACGGATGGAGCCGCATCCAGAAAAAAGCCTCAGTCTTCGGCGTCAGCGTGGACCCTTTGAAAAGCCATGCCAAGTTCATCAAGAAATACAACCTGCCCTTCCCGCTCATTAGTGATGAATCGAAAGAGATCGTGCAAGCCTACGGCGTGTGGGTCGAGAAATCCATGTATGGCAAGAAATACATGGGCACGGAGCGCAGCACGGTGATCATCGGCCCGGATGGCAAAGTGAACACCGTGCTTCGCAAAGTTCAGCCTGCAGAGCATCTCGATCTCGTGTTGCAGGCACTGGGCTAAACCGCCGACGCTCATAAACCTGAACCATGCCGCCCATCGCTGCCAAACTCGTTCTCGAGGTTGAAGCCGGGAATAGCGGGTCGCGCCTCCGGCAAACGGCGATGTTCGATCCGGTCGGACTGTGGGGGCTGGCCTACGGGCATGGTGTCTGGCCACTGCACAAGATTGTCTTTGCCGGCATGTTGCGCGGCATCGCACGATCGGCGGAGAGAAGCGCATGACGATTCGAGAATTCAAAAGCGAGCTTTGGCTGCCCCTGCCACCGGCCGGGTTATTTCCGTTTTTCGGAGACGCCGCCAACCTGGACGCCATCACTCCGCCTTGGCTGAATTTCCGCATCCTCACGCTACTGCCGATCGTCATGCGTGAGGGGTCGCTGATTGACTATCGGCTGCGCGTGCGCGGCCTGCCACTGCGTTGGCGCACGCGCATCAGCGCCTGGCAACCCCCGCATAGGTTCGTGGACGAGCAATTGCGCGGGCCGTATCGCCTGTGGATTCACGAGCATACGTTCGACGCACGCAACGGCGGCACGCTCGCTCGCGACTCGGTGCGCTACGCCGTGCCGTTCGACGCCCTACTGCATCGGTGGTTTGTGCGACCTGACATCGAGAGGATTTTCCAGTTTCGGGCAGCAGAATTGAAGCGTCGTTTCGCAGCCGCTGACGAGTTTTCTCATGAAGCCGGAGTTAGAACGCTGTAATCTGGAGTGCGTATTTCGCCCAACGGTAATTTCAACGACATGGGCTCGC
>JBJKSV010000424.1:0-2983 GCA_046703605.1 Limisphaerales bacterium | reverse complement strand
CTCCAGAGCAAGCATAAGTTGGCGAGTCGGGCTTATGTCAATCAAAGTGTAACGATCGCGTAACAGTTACATTTTTTCTATCCTCTTCCAGATCAAGACCTTCCATCGCAAGGAATTTTTCTCCGCGTAACACCTTGCGGTCTTTAGAAATGAACACGACAGATGCTCAGAACCGCACAGATAAGGCCGGCACAGACTCCGGGGGGCGCTCGAGTCCGCCGGGCGCAGCGCGGACTTCCGCGGGCGAGAGGCCCGGGGAACTCCCAGGCGGGACGCCCGCCCTACCTGGTGTGCCCGCCACGCTGAGCCGCACCCCGGAGGTTCCCTTTGACGCGGCGGTGGAGTCGAGTCTGAACAAGGCCGCCGCCCAGGTTCACCAGGTGCTGAGTTCCCTGGACGCGAGCGGCCTCAAGGCCGAATTGGAAGCGGACACAACCAAGTTCACGCGACTTGTCAACGCGCTGGCCAGGCTGAGCGAGGCGGGACTGAAGCGTGAATGGCAGCGGGCGCGGCTTCTGGAACGAAAGGCGCGGCAGAATGGCGGCGCTCCAGACCAGCCGGGCGGGATCACTCCCGAGACGCTCAAGCGGATACAGGAGGAGCTGGAGTTGCTCTGAACCGAGGCATGCGCGCCATGAACCACTACCGCAAGTATTTCCTGCCATACCAGATCGACTGGCTGCTGGATGCTTCCCCGCTCAAGCTCATGGAAAAGTCGCGCCAGATCGGGGCCTCCTGGACCGACGCGCACGAGTCGGTCATGAAGGCCAGCACCCGCGGCGCCCGGCTGGACGTATGGATTTCCTCGCGTGACGAAACGCAGGCCCGGCTCTACCTCGATGATTGCCGCAAATGGGCGAAGCTCCTGCACCTGGCGGCCAAGGATTTGGGCCAGCTCATGCTCAGCGAACAAAACGGTGGCTGCGCTTACGTGCTTGAATTTGCCGGTGGTTGCCGCATCCACTCTGTGTCGTCCAACCCCAACGCGCTCGCCGGCAAGCGCGGGCATGTCAAGCTTGATGAATTCGCGCTCCACCAGGACCAGCGGCTGCTCTACCGCGTGGCCAAACCGGTCACCACCTGGGGCGGCACCCTGGCCATCATTTCCACGCATCGCGGCGAGGACACGCTCTTCAACGAACTGATTCGCTCCGTCAAAGAGGGCGGCAACCCAATGGGTTGGAGCCTGCATTCGGTGCCGGTGCATGAAGCCGTCGCCCAGGGTTTGGTCGAGCGCATCAACCGCAAGACCGGCGGCGACGAGTCTCGAGAAGAATTCCTCAAGCGTCTTCGCGCCCAATGCATCGACGAGGAGCAATGGCTCCAGGAATATTGCTGCGTGCCCGCTTCCGAGCGGGCCGCCTTCCTCCCGTACGACCTCATTACGGCCTGCGAGGACCCCAATCTCCGGCTCCTCTGCGCCGAGGAACTGCTCGCCCGCTACTCAGGCTCCCCCTCCGCTCGGGATGCGTCGCGGGCCGGCTCCCATCAATCCAGCCATCCCTCAATCCACCAATCCCTTCTTTACCTGGGCGTGGATGTCGCCCGAAAGAAAGACCTCTGCGTCCTCGACCTGGGCGAGAAGTTGGGGGAGGTTTTCTGGGACCGCCTCCGGCTCGAACTCCAAGATCGCACTTTCGCCGAGATGAAGTCCGTGCTCTATCGCCTTCTCCGCCTGCCCGGCCTGCGCCGCTGTTGCATCGACGCCACCGGCCTGGGTATGCAGTTGGCCGAGGAAGCCAAACGCGAGTTCGGCTGGAAAGTCGAGCCGATCACCTTCACCCCGTCGGTTAAAGAACAACTCGCCTTCGGCCTCAAACGCGACCTGGAGAATTCCCGGCTCCGCTTGGCGCCGGACCAGCGCCTGCGCGCCGACCTGCACGGCCTCAGGAAAGAGGTGAGCTTGAGCGGCAACATCCGTTTCGTTGGCGATACCGAAGACAGCCATTGCGACCGCACCTGGGCGCTGGCCTTGCGCCAGCACGCCGCCCGCCAACTCGACGGCGTCTGGGCCGCCGTCGGGTGAAAGGACTGGACGTAGAAAGACCCCACCAAATGGCACATCCCAAATTTCAGATTCCAGATTCCAGATTCCAGATCTCAAATCCCGGACCCCCAATCGCAAATCGCAAATCCAAAATCGCAACTCCCATGAAACTCCTCGGCTTTAACATCTCCATCTCGCGCCCCAGCCGTTCTGCCGCTGGCCTCCAGCCGCGCGCCAGGTCTCTCTCCTCCACCGCCGCGGCCTGGCTCAGCGGCCAGGACATCGACTCCGGCGGCGCCGTCCTGTCCAACGCCTATCAACAGGTTGTTTGGGTCTATCGCGCCATCAACGTCCTCGCCGAACAGGTCGCCAACATCCCCTTCCGCTTTTCCATCGACCGTCCTGGCGACGAGCGGCTCATCGAGGATGGTCCCCTGCACGAGTTCTATTCCCGCCCACACCCCCAGATCGACCGTTTCCAGTATTGGGAACTGCGAGTGATTTGGCTCATGCTCCGCGGCGAGTGCTTCCGCATCCCCATCTTCGATGATGGCGTCCACCTCCCATCCCCTAATTCCCATCGTCCCGGTCAAGGACTCCATTCCGTCCTCATCCTCGACCCGGCCCATTTTCAACACATCGTCCAGGACCATCAACTTGTCGGCTGGCTCTACACCGGCCTTGGCCTTGATACGCCTTTGGAGAACCGCCTCTTCCTCCCCGAAGAAGTCTGGTTCGAGAAGCTGCCTGACCCGTTTAACTTTTGGCGTGGCCAAGCCCCGCTCCAGGCCGCCGCCCTCGCCTGTAAAACCGATTACGCCGCCGGCGCCTTCATGAAGGGCCTCATGGAGAACAACGGCGACGCCGGCGTCATCGTCCGGACCCAGGAAGCCCTCGGCCCCGAACAGCGCGAGCAGATCCTGGGCGCCCTGCGCGAGCGCAAGCGCAAGGCTGGCACCGCCGACCGCCCCATGCTCCTGGCCAATGGCGCTGAAA
>JBJKSV010000423.1:0-4813 GCA_046703605.1 Limisphaerales bacterium | reverse complement strand
GCCAACAGAATGCGGAAGTGCCCAAAGCAAAAATCCTGTGGGGACTGGGACTCTTGGGATTTACGTCGCTTTATCGAGAGGGTTTCGAGGTCGTGCTGTTTCTGCAAAGTTACTATTTAAAGATGGGCAGCAAGGTCATTCTGGCTGGGGCGTTGTTGAGATTGTTTTTCACAGGCATCGTTGCGGTGCTCACTTTTGTCGCGCATCGACAGTTACCCTGTCGGAAAATGCTTGTCTTCACGGGAATTTTGTTAGGCGGCGTGCTGTTGGTTATGGTTGGCGAACAAGCACAGGAAATGCAACTGGCGCATTGGATTCCGAGGACGCAAATCAATGGCCTGGCAAATGTAATTCCACCGTGGATGGGTTAGTGGTTTTCGGTCTTTCCCACTTGGGAAACGCTGGTTGCCCAACTGCTGGCCGCCGTTCTGGTCATCGGTTCCTATGTCGCCAGCCGGCTTCAGGCCATTGCCAAATTGCGCCGCAGAACGCGCTGATTCGCCTGCAATGATCGCAACAACTCAGTCGTGGCGACTGGATGGGGTTCGAGGCACCCATAGCAGGGGTCGGTCAACTTGTCGGCACTGCGCGACCGCCGCGGAGGGGGCTGGCCAGGTTGGCGAAGCTGGCGGGACAGTGGCACCGCAGGCAAATCGCTTTAAAACCAACCTCTGCGCGCGATTAGTCTCCTGGCTATGGATGAGCCAAAGTCCGACAGTTCAATGAGCAACACGGGCCCGCTTTGTGTCGCGCCCGGCTGGCGGCTGGCCGGACGCGTTTGGCGGATTATCGCCTTCGATGGTCTCACGCGTGATGTCACACTCATCGGGCGCCAGGCCAAAGCCATCCCTTGTGGCCTCGCCTTTGGGCCCGGGCGTGCGCATGGCTGCCCACCTGCATCGTCGCGACACACGGTCGCGGAAGGGCTGCGGCATTTGCGGACTGATTTGCGCCTTCTAAAGGTCACTTTTAGGTTGGAAATTCCTGGCAGGAGGCGTATGAAAGATCTGTCCGCGTTTACAGGTAATGCGCTGTTAAACGAAAGAGAAGCCTATGACGAATCCAATTCTTGGGATCTTCAGCTTGGGTGGAGGAGGAATCATCGTGGTGTTGGTCTTGCTCTCGGTCTTGGTGTTGATCGGAGTTGTTGCGACGCTAGCTGCGGTGCTCATCATTCTCGCGACTCGAAAGGGCCAATCGGCTCACCCGCCGCCCATGCCGCCCGTCCAAGGCCCCAATCCGTGATTTTGGGCCAGAGGGGGCCGAACCATGAGTAAACGGCTTGCAGAAAGAGAGCCGTCCGCCGGGCCGAGCGCCCTTCATTCTCGCGAGACGCTGAGACCCTCGTGGTGGCGAGTTGCCTGGCGCGGCCGATGAGTGCATAGAATTCGCCGAACTGATCCGGTGTCACAACTCCATCATCTTGGCGAGTTTGTCCCGTTGGAACGTATTGCGCATCCCCGTCACGATATAGCCCACGGCCGCGTTGGCGTTGCGTAATGCTTCCAACTCTGGCCTCAGATTTTGCCGACGGATAGCCGAAACGGCAAGGTCCTGGCCACCGTGCCAATTGGCCGCGGCGTGAACGCCTGCGCCTTCGATCCAGGCACTCGACTGGCCTCTGCCACGTGCGGGGACGGCGTCACCACGACTGCCAAGGATGAGTTCCCGGACACCCTCGCCGTCATGCAGACGCTCCAGACAGAGAGGGCCGCCCGAACGATGGCTCTGGACCAAAGCACTCACAAGATCTGCCTAGCCACCCCCAACTCGAGGCCGCGCCGCAGCGAGAACAGGGGCGAAAGGGACGGCGGCGTGGGCGAATCATCCCAGGCGGCTTCAAGGTCGTCGTTTACGGAACGGAATCGGGCCAATTAGAGTGCTGCCTTGACCAGCTTTCGCCGGACCAGGACCTCAGCCGGTCGGCGCACTGGTTGGATTGGAGGCGCCATGCCTCTCATTCGGGCGCCGGAGCGCAGGTGAAGGCGGAGCTTGAAGGGTTCGGGTAACCGACCGTGTGTTTGCCTCGTCTATCGGACCATGCATCTAACCGGCTCGGAACCCAATCCAGAGAGCCGCATGGCAAGCCTGGTTGCCGCGCTGGCTCTACCTCTCAAACTCTTCAACCCGGAGGTTGCAGGCGGCGCGCTTGCGGGCGTATTCGTTCTCGGCAGCCTGCTGGGCGTTGAGGCGGCCTCGACTCCGTCACACGGTCCCGGCTCTTATGGTCTGCACCATTTTGTGTACATCATTCAGGAGAACATAACCTTCGACCATTACTTCGGCACTTATCCCGGCGCTAACGGAATTCCGGCGGGGGTCAAGCTGCCCTACCGGCCCGGCGGTCCGCCGGAAGTGGCGCCTTACCACTTGCATGTGACGCACATCCCCCACGACCTGAACCATAGCTGGCAGGCGGCACACACCGCTTATGACTACGGCAAGATGGACGGTTTTTTGTGGGCGGAGTGGCCGCGCGCTTTGCAGTATTACTGGCGCGCCAGCGGCGGCGTGGCGCCGATGCCGAATCGCAACGAGGTCCATCCGAAGCCAGTGCCGCCCCGGGCCAGGGGGAAAGCCGGAAGGCCGGCCAGGGACCAGGCTGCCCGGCGCCGGCGCACGGCTCAGGAGGGTGGCCGGCTTTGGCGCGCTGGGCGGCGGTTCACCAGCCCGCCCCAAGGTCCGCCGCCGGGCTGGGTCATGTACACCCTGTCCTATTATGATTGGCACGAAATCCCCAATTATTGGGCGTATGCACGGCGCTTTACCCTGTGTGACAACTTCTTTTCCTCACTGATGGGGCCCAGCGAGCCGAACCACCTTTATACCGTGGCGGCGCAATCAGGCGGTTTGGTCAACAACCCGCCCCCCGGCGTGGCCCGCCAGCCTGGTGTGTACACCTTCCCGACCATGGCCCAGTTGCTGCAAGATGCCAGAATCTCCTGGCGCTATTATGACGAGAAGCCCAATCCGCACCAGCATAGCCTTTGGAACCCGTTGCCTGGTTTCCGCGCCTTTCAGCAGGACCCGAAACTGATGTCGCACTTGGTCCACTTATCGCAGTTTTATGCGGATTTGACATCGGACCATTTCCCCGCGGTGGCGTGGGTCGTGCCGACGTTCATTGACAGCGAACATCCGCCCGCGGACTCGGCGCGCGGCATGTGGCACGTCACTGAACTCATCAACGCCATCATGCGGAGCCGCTACTGGCGGGACACGGTCATTATTTTGACCTGGGACGACTTCGGCGGGTTCTACGATCATGTCCCGCCGCCCGAAGTGGACCGTTACGGATTCGGCCCGCGAGTGCCGGCGCTAGTCATCTCGCCCTACGCCCGGCCGGGGTTCATCTGCCATACCCACTTCGATTTTACTTCTCCCTTAAAGCTGATCGAGCGGCATTATGGCCTGGAACCACTCACGACCCGCGATGCCGGAGCCAACGACATGCTCGACTGCTTTAATTTCCAGCAAGCGCCGACCAGGCCGCTTGTCATTACCAAGAAAACCAAGCTCGATTTCGGCGGCCTGAGGACAACCCGGCCGTGAAGGGCGCGCCGACGGCGATGGTTTTGTTGTCGATGCCTTGGGCCGGGTTGGCTTCCGTCATGGCACGGGTGGCATCGGCCATAAGGACAAGCGTGTGTGAGCCTGGGCCGAGCGTCGCGATGGACTCGCGCTCGTGACGATGCACAACGGCGAGAGGTTTCCTCGTCCGCGCTTGTGACAAACGAGCCGGCACAACTCGTTCCCCTACAGCGCATGACCTTTGTGAAAGGTGCTTCTCTTGATTGCCAGCCCGAGCCGATTATCTCATGCTGAAGCGCTTATGAAACCGACTGGACCGCTGCTGATTTCGGCATCCTTAATCGGCTGGATGTTCTCTGGCCTGGCGGCTTCACCGCAGAAGCCTTTTTCTGGGCCACCCCCGCGAGCACAACACTTGGTGGTGGCACAAGCCGGCTGGGACCAAGAAGCAGCCGCCCGATACCTGGACCAACGAATGGATTTGTGGTTCACCAGGGCAAAGAAACTGCGCACCGGCCAAACCGAAGTTGCCTGTGTTTCCTGCCATACCGTGCTTCCATATTGCCTGGCGCGCCCGGCGCTGCGCAAAGCGGCAGGACAGGACATACCAACGCCCCAGGAGAGGAAGGTGCTCGAGGAAATTGTTCGCCGGGTGAAAGCCTATGGCCCCGGGAATCTCTCTACAAGAGCGAGAACAGCCAATCACGGGGCACTGAAGCGGTGTTGGCTCTGCTCGTCCTGGCAACGGACGATGCCTGGAGGAACTGCCTTGTGCCCAGCGAGCCGGTGCGTGAGGCATTGGATGAGCTTTGGAAGGAGCAACGTTCTGACGGGGCGTGGGCTTGGCTGGACTTCGGGCTTGAGCCGTACGAGGCGGCTGACAGTGTTTATTACGGGGCGGCATTGGCTGCCTGGGCGATAGGGAACATCCCCGGCTACGCGGGAAGCTCAGACCAAGGTGCCTCGGACCACATTGAAAGGCTGCGCGCCTATCTCAATCGGGAATACCCCGCTCAAAACCTCTACAACAAGACGTGGATGCTTCTGGCATCCTGCCGGTTGAGCGGTCTGCTTCTGGGAGGGTATGTTCATGTCCGATGGCGCGACGGGTTTCGCGGTCCTGGCTCTGCTGCCTCCGGACTGAGGCGTCGCAGGGGGCTATACTCCCACTCGACCGCCTCAAAAGGCGTTAGACCGTCAGCCGGCGATCTCTGGGAACGACCCGCCAACGGGTATCGAGGTCTCCGTGATAGATGACGAGGGCTTCTGCGTGCATTGGAAC
>JBJKSV010000422.1:0-5200 GCA_046703605.1 Limisphaerales bacterium | reverse complement strand
CCACTGAACCGGGAGAAGCCCGCCCAGTTGGTGCCGAACTGGAATTCCATTGGGATGCCGGTCACCACGCCAAAGACGAAGGTCACCGCCAGGATCTTTGACCAGAAGCGCCGCGCCTCGGCATAATGCGGCGCATTGGCGCGCACTTCGCGGAGCCGGAAATAGCCCACCAGCACCGCAAGGGACATCGTCAGTTGCGGGAAGAGGTAGTGGAAGATGATGGTCATCCCGAACTGCAGGCGGCTGTAAAGCACGACTTCGTTCATGACAGGTTCAAAAATCGTGCGTCAAAATCGCTTCGAGCCGGCGGCAGATTTCGCGTCCATAATCGGTCCATTTCCCTGTGCCCCAATATCGGTAGCAACTGGTCTGCAGGCAGAGCAGATGGAAAAGGGCGTTGCGGTAGCGGTACTCGTGCGTGGGAATGCCTGCCTTGAGCACCATCTCATGGAAATGCGAGCTGGCCTTTTCCATCGGGCCCAGCAGCTTTTCGTATCCGCGCACCCAGGAGATATTGTTGGTCCAACTGCCGCCTTCCATGTGAAAGCGATTGTCCTCCTTCTTCAACTGCTCAATGACCTGAGCCAGTTTGTCCGGGCCGCCGCCCGACTCGAAACGGTCCCATATCCGCTTTTGGAAGAGCGGCTGAAGCGGGGGAAAATCGTTCTCGCGGACACGGTTGGCGGCCAGGTGCTCCAGATATTCAGTGACGCTGAGCACGGGCGTCTCCGAGCCGGAGCACTGCCGCATGACATCAAAAAACTTGCGCGGGAACTCGTTCATCATCACGCCGCCATTCTCGCCGTCGGCGATTTGAGTCACCAGCGGCGGAACCTGTTTGCCGGCCAGGTCCCAGCGGGAGAGTCCCTTGGCCTCATAATAGGGCTGCATTTGGGCAACGAGTTTCGTGTCGCTGCCCTGGGTTTTGATGACCGCAACGATCGAAGCTTCCTGGCCGCTGGAGTTCCGGCAGATCAAACGGTGCGGCAGATGTTTGCGCTCCGGGCCATGCCCGTTGTCGGGGCGCTCGACGGAATGTTCCTGCACGAGCACCCAATCATATCCACAATCCTTGAGGGTCTTGACGAATTCGTAGGCGGTATCCGGATGGTTGGGCAGCGCCATTTCGGAGGGCGAAAAGCCGCGAACTCGTTGCAGGGCCTCGATGCCGAAAATGGCGGCGAAATGATGCTGCCAGGCTTTAACGTGAAGACGGAAATCCTGCACGGGGGTCGAGGGCGCCACGGCATGGCCCCAGGGACAGCCGAGCCATTCTACCGCGCGCCGATAGCGCGGGTCGCAGGTGATCCGCTTGAGATTCTCAAACACGTCGTTCAGCCCCATCTGTCGCAAGCCATAGAGAAGCGTGCCGGAATATTCGAGCATGACTCGCGGCTCTTTGCCTTCATCAATCAGTTGCGGAATGAAGTCGCCCATCCGTTTATAGCATTGGTGGAAGACGCGGGCATTGTGGTTGTCGCCCTCGCCGGGGTGGTCCATCATGTACTTGAGATTGCTGATCAAGGCGGCAGTCCGCAGATCGGCGCCCCCGGCCGGGATTAGTGGTTGGTGCATGTGCAATGCGAAGGCGAATCCGCTTCGGATGCGCGCGAAATCTAGCCAGTTCTCCGGCCGGAAGATCGGTTTGTCCTTGGCGGCGCGAACGGCGGCTTCAATCTCGGGCTCCGCACCGCAGAAATTCGGCAGACCATCGACAAACTCGGAAGGTTGGAAGCTCATAGGCAGAAATTAACACACACCAAGCCGGACAGCGACGCCGCCTTGCGTGCTCGTGACCATACTGACAGTACCTTTCTCTTGGGTTAGCTTAACGTCTTGAAGCGGCTCCGCAACGGGGCGATCTCCCCAGGAGGCGCTTTCCCAAGGTGAACCGCGCCTGTGCCACCTTTTCCAGCATGGGTTTCTGGAGAAATGCCGCGCCTGCGGCGCTGGGTTGGCAGGCGCGGGCGAAGGCCGGTTTCGCGCCACGCGCCTTTGGGTTTGCCTCACTACCGCTGTTCTGCCTCGTTTCCACCACCGCCGATGCCGCCCCCGGCGCTCCCGCCGCCGATCCCGCCGCCAAAGCCCCCGATTCCCCCGGAGAAGCCTCCGCCACCGAACGAGTTGCCGTAGCGCCTGAAGGGACTGGGGCCGCCACCCGACGCGCCGAGTGCGGTGGTGTAGGGCGTAATCTGGGCCTTAGGGCGGAATTCTTCCTCGGTGATCTTGCCATTTGCGAAGGCATCGACATCCGCTTTCTTGACGCGGATGGTGAGAACGCTGCCCATGCGGGAACCGCCGGCTAAGGGAACGCCAAGGCGCTCCAGGAGCGGAATATCTCCAGGAGCGGGAGCCGAGCTCGGTGCGACCTCCGGCGATGGGGAGCCGCCGAAAAAGCAAACCGTGATCGAATCGTCCGGCTTCAGGCCGCGAATATTGGTGGCGTTCTTGAGCGCCTTAAGCGTCGCGGTCTTTAGCCTGTTCACCTTTTCTTGGCTGTACGTCTCCCAGGGACCCACTGACTGAGGCGCTTGCCGACCCCCGCCCATGAGGAAATTGCCCATATACCAATCGGAGCCAGGGGCGCCGTACACCTGGCGTTTGGCCTGTTCCCACGCTGAACTGGGAGCGGGAGCGCCTTTTTCGCCCTGCGGCTGAGGCGGCGGAGCGACGAGTGGGAAGTTGAGGTCGATGGTGAACAGGACGCCATAGCCTTCGATATAGAGATTGCGAATCGGGGCAGAGCCGGGGGTCAACAAGATCCCCATGGCCGCGCGAGCGCGCTCCGATCCGATGCCAAAATCAGTCAGCGCATTGTCGAGCACCTGCGACATGATGGCCAGGTCCTCCTGCAAGCCGGCCTGTTTCTTCGAAGATGTTCCGGAGGAGAGAATGAGCAGTGTCCGGTTATGCGGCGGCGCGCCCACCTGGTAACCGTGACCGCTGGCGACGCTGCCGCGAATCGCCACCGAGCCGACGCCGGACAGGAAGGGGTTCGCCGTTTCGGGGACAGGCATCGATCCGGCTAGGCCGCCCCCCAGGGGATTCACCACCGTGCCGCTTTCCTGTGGCGTGGTGCGCGGGGGCGGGTTCTGGGCCTGGAGCATGGGAGCTCCGAACAACAAAAAGGCTGCGGCGGCAACCGGACTGCCTGGAGGCAAACTGAGTTTTTTCATAATGAACTTGGGTTGATTTGTTAATGGTTAACGGAAGCTTTCTTCAGGGGCGTGGGGGCGTATCCGGCTGCCTGGCATCGGCCAATTGGCGCAGGCCGGCGTCGGTGTTGACGGCGACGGTGTCGAGTTGCTCCTTGAGGGTCATGTAATCGGCCGTCCGCTGCTCCTGCCAGCGGCGGTCCAGTTGGTCGAGCGCCACGGCAATCGCGCGAGCCTGCTCAGCGCGCCTTGCCTCCTCGGCCTGCGCATAGACCGCCAGCAACTGCCTTGTCTGTGCGCCAGAGGCGGCGAGGGCGTCCGAAGTGGTGTTAGCCAGTTTCGCGTCAAGTTGGCGGGCGAGCTCTTGGTGGAGTTGCTGCCGCACCTCCATCGCAACCGTCCGGCGGACCTCCGCCAGGCCAGGCTTGGGGGCGCTAAATCGCCCGGCGGCGAAGCCCGCGAGCATTAAGGCGCCGGCCATTGCACCGGCGGCGGCCCACCGCAGCAGCGGCTGGAAGACCCCGGCGCAGGCTGCGGGCCGGGGCAGCTTCCAGGCGTCCAGACGGCTTAGGCTCTCTTTCCAACGTTCGACCTCGTCCCGGCATTCTGCACACTCAGCCAGATGTTGGCGCAGCCGGCGCCTCGTTTCCGGTTCGGCTTCCCCGAAAACATAAGGAACAAATTCGTCACGAGATGGGTGATTCATAAGATAACACTCTCTTTGTGCCGGCATATACGGCCCGCACACGCAGACTCCGTACCGGGCGCGGCACCCGAGCCTTCCGGCGCGGCTCTCAACTTGGGTTTGAGCAGGCGGCCAAGTCGCGAAAGGGCCTCCGCCATTCGCGAATTGACCGTCCCCTCGGGGATTTCGAGCACCTCGGCAATCTTCGACAGTTTCAGGCCCTCGTAATGGCGCAAGACGACTACTGCGCGGTAGATTTCAGGAAGCTGAAGCAGGGCTTCGCGCACGAGACCGCCCTCGTCCGCCGCGGCGGCATGGGCATCCGGCCCGGGCGCCTCCGAGGGTTTGTCCTCGATGCCGGGGCCGTTTTCAGCGTCATCCGCCTCGCTCATGAACGCGCGCTGACGCTTCTGGCGGCGCAGCTCATCGTAACAGCGGTTGAGGGCCATTCTCCACAAATAGGTCGAGAACCGCGCCGTCGGCTGGTAATCGCTCCGTTTCTCGAAGAGGCGGATGAAGATTTCCTGTTTTAGATCTTCGCCTCGGTCCGGGTCGCCGGTCATGCGCGCGCAGAGGCGGCGGATGGGGCCTTCCCACCGCCTGACCAACCGTGCGAAGGCCTGGTGGTCGTTCCGCGTTTTTACCAGCCACATCGATTCCTCGTCCGTGCGCGAGCACAGACGCGACAGTCTTGAAAATACTCTTCTGGTCATGATGCAGCTCATTTGTTAAACGCTGGGCGGAGCAAAAAGCGTCGGAAAAATTTCGGCTCGACCCTGCTGTTTCGCTTCTATACAAAGGAATATAGGAAGGGCAAACCAATGAACCCACGCAGGGAACTCAGCGCGCACGGATTATCCGCCAACAAGTTCCTTTCCGGATTTTGCGCTCTCTGCGCTCTTTGCGGTTAAATCAACCTGAGGACCCCGGCGAGAATCAACCGCACAGAACGCAGAGAGCACAAAGGATGCTGGCCCTGCTCTTCTCTGGCTTCTCTGCGCGCTTTGCGGTTAAATCCCCTCTCTCCGCCAGCGCATTGACCATTCCCCCGACTTTTGCGCTTTTCCGTTTCCCTTTTTGCCTCTGCCTTCCCGGCCCATCTCCGCGCCAGCCATCCGGGTACTCACCGGGTTCGCCCTCCCCAAGCCTCCGCGTGAGAACTTGCTTGCCAGTGCATCCGCGAAAGCGGTAGGATGCGGTTCGGTGAGAGCGCCGGTGCCAATGTGTTTCCCTGGATTTTCAGAACGGCTCTTTGCGGTTCCGAGAGCAGGGGCCCATTGCGGAGGTGTAAGGCGACCTGGTGGCGCTCCTGGTCTTCAAAACCAGCGTGGGGCTCAACAAAGTCCCAGGTGGGTTCGAT
>JBJKSV010000421.1:0-4220 GCA_046703605.1 Limisphaerales bacterium | reverse complement strand
TGACCGGGGCGTCGGCGCTGCCCAAAGGCAGCCTGCCGGCGCCAGGCAGAAGACAGCAACGAGAACGACCGATTTCACCGGTGTGGAAAACGAGTGGCGTGAAACGTAAAATGTGAAACGTGAGGCGCCCTCGGCAGAACGGAGCTTGGGAGATAGGTCTCACGTTTCACGATTTCCTTGCTATTGCACGAGGCTGCATTGTGCCACGACCAATGATGCCCGATGTCCGGTGAAACCCGTTTCAAAATTCAAGGATGCTAATCCTCCCAGCCCTCGCGGTTGTTCCGGCGGACGTAAAGCTCCGCTTCCGGGAAATTCGGCGACCGCATGTTCGGCCCATCCCATTCCATGCGCCGGCCCGCACCCATGTGGAGGGCCACGCAGCCCAGCACTACGATCTCCGCCAGCGGCCCGGCAATGTCGAAGTTGGAGTAGGAAGGCTGGCCGGTCCGCATCATACGGAACCATTCCGCCATGTGCCGCAGGTCATCATCGGAGTAGCCGGAGAGCAGGGGCGGCTGTTTATGTGGTGCGGCCCGGCAGGCGGCGTCTTCGCGAGCGTCGATATATTCGTGCTTTTCGCCTTTGCCAGTCCGGCAGATGAAGCACTCAGTGCCAAGATCGCCCGGAGAGTAGATCTTCCCCTTCTCCCCGACGATAATGGCGCCGCTGCTCTGGACGCTGCCAAAGCTCTCGACGACTTCGAGGGTCGTCTGGCTATCAGGCCGGAGCGCGCGGAGCGGGTCGCCCGGATTGCCGTCGTACCACCAGTACTTGAGGGGAGGCAGACCCTCGCGCGCCGGGAATTCATACCGGATGCGCGTCGTCTTGGGGTAGGTCTCCGGATACAGGCGCGAGGACACCTCCAGTTCCACCACGGTGGGGGAGGTCATCCTGACAGCGCGGAAGGGCATATTGAGAGTGTGGCAGCCCATGTCCCCCAGCGCCCCGGTGCCAAAATCATACCAACCGCGCCAGACGAATGGCTCATAGACCCCATGTCCAATATAAGGCCGCATTGGAGCCGGCCCGATCCAGGCATCCCAGTCGAGATCCTGGGGAATGGGGTCGTGCCCCGGCGGACGTAAGAAGCCTTGCGGCCAGATTGGACGGTTAGTCCAGACATGGACTTCGAGCGGGTTGCCAATGACGCCCGCCTGAACAACATCGACGGCACGGCGCAGGCCAGGCGTGGCGCTGCCCTGGTTGCCCATCTGCGTCGCCAAGTGCTTTTCGTCCGCCAACCGCCGCAGCGAACGGCATTCATAAACGGTCTGGCACAGTGGCTTTTGGCAATAGACATGCTTCCCCCTTTTCAGGGCCCACGAAGCGGCCACCCCGTGGTTATGGTCCGGTATGGAAACGGTGACAGCGTCGATGCTGTCGCTTATCTCATCGAACATCTTGCGATAATCGCTGTACTTCTTGAGGTGAGGAAACCGGCTTTCAAATTGGCCGGCCTTGCGGCGGAGGTTCGGCTCATAGACGTCGCAGATTGCGACCATATTCCCGCCGCAGGCGGCGGCGTGGTCGCTGTCGCTGTCCCCTTTGCCATTGACTCCAATGCAGGCGACATTGATACGGTCATTGGCGCCCAAGACGCGTCCCACGTAAGGGAAGGACATCGAAATGGCGCCCGCAGCCAGCGCTGTCCGGGTGAGGAATTGACGACGTGTTAACGAATTCGAGATGGGATTATGTGAGTTCATATCTTGTGAATTAGACTCCCAGGATGTCCAGGAATTCATCCAGGCTCTTCACTGCGGCGCATCCTCACACTGGCGCTCTGTGGCGGCCAGCGCCTTGGAACTGTGTTGGGGAATGGACACGTATGTCGAGTTGGAAACAAGCCGCCTCACTCAGTGGGGAGGTTCAATGCTCGGTTCCCGTTGATAATCGCGGTAGAGTCGGACCGCCCGTGGGCCGCCCAGTTGAGGTGACATCCACGGCGCGGTCATCAGGCCCGTGAACTCGTAGCAGAGGGTCTCCTCGAAATTGGGATAATGCCGGAGGGTTTGGACGATCTCATCAATGGGCCGCGGTGCTAGCGCACCACTGGAGTCGAAGTGAAAGACCTCCAGGTCCATCCACAGGTGAGTGCCGGCCTTGTCGCAAAGTTGTTGCAAGAGGGCCGCCGCCTGCCCCCCGGACATGTCTCCGGCCGGCATCCGGTCAAAGCCGAAAGGACAAAGAATGTCGAGGTTCGGCAGGAGTTGCGGATAGAAGGCCAGCCCCTCGCGGATGGAATGACAATTGGAGGCGAGCATCACCGGCTTTTCGGGGGCCAACCGGTGGAGGCAGGGCGTAAGCGTTTCAAAGAATCGCACGATCTGTTCCCGGCGGGTCTTGTTCGTGCCGAGGTTGCCGGCGATTTCCTCCGTCACATACCAGCCGTAAAAGGACGGATGCTGTCCGTAAAGCTTCCAGAGCTCGCTCGCCACGCGTTCATGCCATTCCAGCGACGCGGGCGAATAGTCAAACCATGCATACAGGCCCAGGGGCATGAAGACATGCATCCCCAGGCGGTCCGCCTCCGAGAGAATCGCCGCGAAAGGGTCCTGGGTGGCCATAGGCATCCGGCCTGGATACAAACGTGAAGGATAGTAGCCCCTGCCGTGATAGTCCGAGAGCTCAAGGTGCTGGCCAACGTACACCTGGTTGCGGAAGGCCTCGCCGAGGACCACGACATTGAGGCCGATCTCATGCATCGCGCGGACCAGGCCCCGCCAATCGCGGTCTGTCATGCGCTTGAGGGCTGGGTTGTAGAAGCGCCCCTCGGTTTCACTCCAATGGTAGATGTCGCACCACGCCCCCTCAAGCCGACCGGTGGAGCGCGAAGCCGAGGCGAGAACGCGCAACGACACGCTGGCCCGTCGTGTCTGAGTGCCGCACCGCGCCACAAGCAGCAGATTGCGTTGGCCGGGATGCCCGCGCGGCGGCCAATGGAAACGCACGCCCGAAGCGCTCTCTGGCTCAACTTCCACCCGCGTGTGACGCAACTCGTTGGTCTTTGCCACAGAATCCAAATAAAGCTTCACCTGCCAGGTTTGGGGCTTGTCGGTGGTGTTCGTCACCGCGCCACGAATATCGACCACCACCTGCTTCGTCACCGGCGACGGCGGGATGGTCTCAAGGCGAAGGAGCGCCCCCGGAATCGGGCTTAGCCCGCAGGTCTCATGCCCCGAATGAAACGGTGACAGCCTGCCCGCGCGTGAAATATGCGGGTCAGGCGCGGTGTTCTCGCTCTCAGCCTTGCCAAGCACGAGGCCCGGTTTCAGACAAAACCCGCTGAGGCTCAGAAGCAGGATGGTCACCCGAACCGCATTCCGCCGAACCCGGCGCCGGCCGCCATGGCACGTGACGCGGTAAATTGTCCTGGGATGTTGAATGCGCCGCTCGCGAGTCATGCCCCAATTCAGCCAGACTGGTGGGGGCTGTAAAGGAAATATGACGATCTCAAGGAACCTTCCTATGGATGCACCTATTATAAGATTCTCCGGCGTTGCTGATGTCGCCGAGTTGATCTAGTGTGAGCGCGTGAAGACTCTTAGCATCGCCCAGGGCCGTTCCCGCCTGGGCTATTGGCTCAGAAACACGTCAAAGTATGCCAACTCGCCGCTGGAAAACGGCAAGTGACAAAGCCCGCGGTTCCATTCAGCGCGGCCATTCTTTGCCCTCTTCGCGCGCCTCTTAAAAGGAGTTCCCCGTTCTTGCGCGGTACCGGAGGGCGAAGTGGCGGGAGAACTGGGGGACTGCCTCCAACGCCTTCCGTGCCGGACAGATTCAATCCCCCCGTGCTGCCGTCTTGGGTTTCTGATTTACCAGCAGCTCATCCACAAAGAGCCAGGCCGTGGCCCCCGCAGCCGGGTGCCAGGACGGAATGCGTCCGATATTGGTGGCGCACACGCGCACATACCGGGCTGTGCGATTTAGATGAGATACGGCAAACTCCTTGATAAGCGGCCCTTCAACGTGAGGGGAGACGTCGTTGGTGACCGTCGCCACCAGGCTCAGGTCTTTCGGATTATCTCCGGCATAGAACCGCGCCTTGCTCGGCAGAAAGATGCCCACGTTTGCGGTCTGTAAGAACCGGGCACCGAGATGATCAAGGCGAACCGGGGTGCCCAGGTCGATAGTCGCATCGAGGTTGTCACCATGGTAGCCTTGCCAGGCGGGGTTGTGAAAGTCGTCGTCGGCCAGGATGCCGTCCGTGAGGGGGT
>JBJKSV010000420.1:0-3281 GCA_046703605.1 Limisphaerales bacterium | reverse complement strand
TTGCAGTTCGCTCTTCGGGCGAGCGTAAGTGCCCGCTGATGCATGAAATGGAAAGACAGCCTGCTACCCTCCGGCCGCGAGTCATCAGGCTCGCGAATTATCACCTTGGTGTGGTGCAGAGGGTTCCTGACATGGAAATAGTGGCCACACATCAATTGGACGGCGGATTTCTACTCCTGCGGGTGTTGCGCCAGGGTCGGAATCCCAGGTCCCAAAATCGGGATCTGGCATGGATGGGGATCCGCGGTGTGACGGGCCGATAAAGTAGAGCTGTGGATCTGCCATCGAGGTCGTTTCCCTGCACTTCGAGTTCAGCTCATTCATGCCGAAGTACTACCGCAGGGTCGACCCGCGTGGCGCGCAGGGCCGGGACTGCCGAGCCCAGTAGACCTGAAAGCGTAAGCACCAACCCCACGGTCACCAAGGTCGCCGGGTCGGTTGGGCCTACACCGACCAGCATGGCGCGGAGAATCCCTGCCAGGGCGAACGACGCCAGCAGGCCCGTCGCCAGCCCCAACATGGTCTTGCGCAATCCCTCCGCAACCACCATTTTCAGGATGTCTGAGCGGGCGGCACCCATGGCCATGCGGACTCCGATTTCCGGGATGCGCCGACTCATGGAGTCGGCGATGACCGAATAGAGGCCCACAGACGCGAGAAGCAGGGCCACGGCGGCAAACAGCGAGAACATGCTGCCATATACGCGCCACGTCCAGGTGCGCTCCCAGAGGAGCTGGTTGAGTGTGCGCAGATCAGTGACCGGCATGTTCGGATCCAGAACCTTCGCTGTGCGGAGAAAATCGTTGGCCAGGGTTTCAGGAGGCACCAGAGTGCGCGCCGCCACCACCATTTCACGTTGTGGAAGCTGCCTGTACGGCAGGTAGAGCAGCGGATCGTGCACCCCCTGGCCCACGTCGTTTTGGACCACATCAGGGACGACGCCGACGACCGTTAGCCATGGCTGTTTTGCGAGAAGGGAATGGAAGGGTGCCCGGGAACTCCGTTCGAAGATCCGCAGATGCTTGCCAATGGGATCGTGATTCGGCCAGACCCGCTGAGCAAAACTCTGATTCACAACTACCACCGGAATTGACGCCGGCCCGTCCTGGCGGGTGAAAACCCGACCGCGCATTGCCCGGATGTGAAGCAAGGAGAAATAGGAGGGGCTGATGATCATCCCGCCTGTTTCCGGCTGGTGGCGCGGGTCCACGGGAGAGCTGCCTTCCAACTGGTAGTAGAAGTCCGTCCATCCGTCTCCGGGCAGATTGGAGGCCATGCCAATCTGCACGACTCCGGGCAGGGCCCTCAAGCGCGCGAGCAACTGGCTGTAATAGGCAATCTCTTTTTGCGCCGTTGGGTACTCGGCAGGCCGGAGGAGAATATCCATGCTCATGACATGGTCGGTTTCAGCTCCAATGGGGGTTCGCGCCATTTTCAGGAAACTGCGAATCATCAGTCCCGCGCCGACAAGCAGGACGCAGGCCAGCGCCGTCTCGAGAACGATCAGCGCGGCGGAGATTCGCCGCCCGCGGCTGCCTGCAAGGGCGCCTCGCCCACCTTCTTTGAGAGACGCATTGATATCGAGCCGCGAAAGGCGCAGCGCCGGCGCCAGGCCGGCCATGACGCCCGCACCTGCTGTGATTGCGGCCAGATACGCAAGCACCCGCCAGTCCATAGGGAAACTCAGGTAGGCGGCGCGCTCGTCAGGCAGCAGCGTTCGCTGGAAGATACGCACCCCCCACATCCCCATGGCTGTGCCCAGCACGCCTCCCGCTGCCGAGAGCATGAGGCTCTCCACCATCAGTTGCCGGATGACCCGCCAGCGGCTTGCTCCCAGAGCGATGCGGACCGACATCTCGCGCCCGCGCAGCACCGCCCGCGCCAGCAGCAGGTTCACCACGTTGGCGCAGGCGATGAGCAGCACGAAACCGACGGCGCCAAGCAGCGCAAGCAATACCACTCGCGTATTGCGCCCGATGAAATAGTCATTGAAGCTTTCAACCCGCGCTCCGAATCCCTTGTCAGCCTCCGGATATTGGCTTGCCAGGGCGCTCGCAAGAGTGTTCATCTCCGCTGTAGCCGAGGCTTGCGTTGTCCGCTGCGCCAGCCGCCCAAACAGAATCAACCCCCGAAAGTCACGCAGGTTCCAGTTGCCTGTAGGAACCAGCGGAATCCACAAACTGCTGTCGCCGGGGAACCGCAGGCCACGCGGCATGACACCGATCACCTTGGTTGGGATTTCGTTGATCCGAATCATGCTCCCCAGGACGCTGGCTTGCGCTCCATAACGGCTCTGCCAGAGCGAATAGGACAAAATGGCGACAGGCGACGCCCCGGGGAGCTCATCCCCGGGCCGGAAATCGCGCCCCAGGATCGGATGCTGACCTATCACCGAAAACGCGTCACTCGTCAACCGGGCTCCCTTATATTGGGATGGGACGCTTACCTGATCGCTCACATCTACATCGAAACGGGAGAAAGCACCGAACGATTGGAATGATTTCACCCGCGAACGGATGTCCCGGTAATCCGGATACGATATCCTGCCTTCCCTGCCGTTGGCCTGGTTCACGCTGACAACGTAGAGAATGCGTTGGCTGCCGGCGAAGGGGAGATTCCGAAAGAGGAAACCATTGGCGATAGTGAACATGGTTGCATTGGCGCCGATGCCCAGCGCCATGGCAAACACCGCGACCAATGCGAAACCGGGATTCTTGCGCAACATGCGCAGCCCGAAGATGACGTCCTGGCGGAACATTTCGTTGATCAGACCTCGTCCGAGTTTAACTCTTCAGCAACGGAGTCTCATGACCGAGTCAGCCACGAGAGACCGACCGACATGTTTGTCAGCCGGCGCCTTCATCGTCGAGCTTGCAACGTCTTAGGCGGCACGTGGCCCGCCCTTGACCATGCGAGGTGAGTTCTGCCACAAATCGAGGGTGTCCAAGCTCCGCTTGGGCGGGAGTCAGCCCAACGTGGGATCGATCCAGATTCGGTTCAAGCGCTTGCCTGGTTATTGCCCGGCACTTGTGGGCCGGGAAATGAGCCGCGCGTTTAATGCGCTGCGAATGATTCCCCTTCCGAATGCTGGTAGACCATGGCGCTTCTTACGTTACTGTGGCCCACGGCGTTCATAACGGCTTTCAGATTTCCCGTCTTCGTCAGCACGAACCTGCCGAAGTCGTGGCGCGCACAGTAGAGGACGGATTCGCGCGGCAGCCTCGCGCCGGTCTCACCCGCGCCCACTGCCGGTACACCAGACCTTCCCCAATATGCTTTTC